>JAZURH010000269.1:0-2650 GCA_045606125.1 Lentisphaeria bacterium
ACCGCATCCAACGCAGGGGCAGCCGAGAAGCTGACACAATCCCTGCACTGCACCATCCTCTCCGTTCATGCCATGCAGCACAGGAAACATTATATCAAAGGGAATCGATTCCCTATCAGTATTTGAAAATGAAAGAACAGCCTGACCATCAATTCTGGCTGGAAAAACAGGAATGCCGCCAGAAGCCAGACGAACCCTGGATGGCTCATCAGCATGCACAGCCAGTTTTCCATCCTCAAATAAATACCAGTTTCCCTCTCTGGATATTCCAACCGTCAAAACATCATACCTGTCAGCAGATATTGCTGCCCTGACATTGGTAGCCGAGACAAGTGAAACTTCATGCTCGGTGGACTGTCCCCCGCCAAGCAAACATATAACTGGCCTGCCCATAACTGATCACCAAATGAAAAATGCCAAAAGAACCGCTTTTAGACAAAAAATTGTATACTCTTATTTTCTTCTATTGTTCTTGCGTGACTTTTTGGCCTGTTTTTTCTGCTCAAGTCTTTTTTTCTGGGCTGCTGTTTTATGTGCATCATGAGATTCAGAATGCATGGAACCGCCCATGCCGCCCATGCCGCCAAGACCAGCCATGGGATTTCCACCCATGCCGCCCATGCCGCCCATCGGATTTCCGCCAAGACCGCCAAGCATGCTTCCAAGACCGCGTCCGCCAAGCAGATTGCCCAGTCCACCCATTCCTCCATTGGTCAGTTTCGCCATGAAAGTACGCATTTGTTGGAACTGCTTAAGCGTTGTACTGACTTCCTTCACATCTATGCCGCTTCCTTTAGCAATTCTCATTCTGCGGGACTGGCTTATGCAATCCGGGTTGCGGCGTTCCTTCGGAGTCATACTGTTTATCATGCCTTCAAGGCGGTTGAACAGCTTATCGTCCATAGCTTCAGGAGGAAGCTGGGGCATGCCGGGCAGCATTCCAAGAAGTTTTGCCATTCCGCCCATGCTGCGCATGCGCTTTATCTGGGTAAGAAAATCATCAAAGCCGAAATTATTCTTCTTCAGCCGTTCTTCCAGTTCTCTGGCTTCCTCTTCCTTTATTGTTTCAGCGGCCTTCTCATAGAGAGAAAGAATATCACCCATTCCGAGTATGCGCCCCGCCATGCGGTCCGGATGGAACATTTCAAGATCAGTGGGCTTTTCACCGACAGTAAGGAACTTTATTGGGCGCCCGGTCACTTGGTGCATGGAAAGAGCGGCACCACCGCGGGCGTCACCATCCATTTTGGTCAGAATTATACCGGAGATGCCCAGTGCCTCATCAAAATGGCGGGCAACAGAGACAGCCTCCTGTCCCAGGGCAGCATCACCAACAAGAAGTATTTCATTCGGAGATGTGCGTTTCTTTACTTCTATAAGTTCCTTTACAAGTTCCTCATCGATCTGGAGTCGTCCCGCTGTATCAAGGATCACTACATCAAGCCCGTTTTCCCTTGCGTAGTTCACCGCATTGGCAGCAAGTTTCGGAACGTCCTTGAGTTCGCGGTCCGCATAGATCTGCATGCCCAGATCTTTTGCAAGAAGTTCCAGCTGATCGATTGCCGCGGGGCGGTACACGTCACAGGCAGCAAGAAGAACTTTCTTCCGTGTCTTGTCCCGCAAATATTTGGCAAGTTTTGCGCTTGTGGTAGTTTTTCCGCTTCCATGAAGACCGCAAAGCATAATCACGGCCGGATCACCGTTCTCCACATCCAGTCCAGAACTGTTTTCACCGAGAAGTTCGACCAGCTTGTCATACACCACCTTGACAGCCTGCTGCCCGGGTTTGACATTCTTTATCACTTCTTCGCCAAGACATTCCTCTGAACATTTTTTGACGAATTCCGAGGCGACATCGTAGTTTACATCCGCCTCAAGAAGGGCATTGCGGATCTCCTCCATTGATTCGCGGATATTGCTTTCAGTAAGCACTCCGCGCCCGGTAAGATCCCTGAATATACTTTGAAACTTGCCTGTAAGATTGCCGAACATGATCAAAACACCTCAAATTATGGCAGCACCGTCAGCAGGCAGGCATACAATGGCCTGCAGCCTTGCTCCCGTTGCGCTCTCATACGCTTCCAGAATATCCCCTGCATAGTTTTCCGCGTCCGCCGCTTTGACAAGATGAACGGATATACCGCCGAAACCACCGCCGCTGAGCCTGGCTCCGAGACAAGCCGGATTCCCGGCTGCTATCTCCACTATTCTATCCAGTTCACTGCAACTGTTCCTGAAATGTATCCGTGAACTCTCATGAGATTTAAACATCAGTCTGCCGAATGCCTCAATATTTCCGGACTTCAGGAAAGCTATGCCGTTTGCAACACGTTCCATCTCCCCCACCACATGCATTGCACAGTCAAAGGCTGCTGAATCCATACTGCCCTTGAAATCAAGCAGAGTCTCCATGGATACATCACGCAGCGCCTTCACTTCAGGCACGCTGGCTGAAATGCACTTCACAGCCCGCTGACATCCGAGACGCCTGTCATTATACTCATTTGTCAAAACATGCTTGACCATGCTGTTTATTACAACAAAACCATATCCGCCCGGCATGGCTGTCCGGCTTGTCTCCATTGACCGGAAATCCGAATATATGAGACAATCCTTTTCCCCCCGCAAAGAACTGAACTGATCTAACAGG
>JAZURH010000270.1:0-4722 GCA_045606125.1 Lentisphaeria bacterium
ATCCGACTTGGTGCAGTCATTGTTTCTCCAGGGAAAAAAGGACGAAAAAGACAAATGAAGACTTTTGTCATACTTGGCCCGACCTGTTCAGGAAAAAGCGACACGGCTGTCTCAATAGCCGAAAAAACGGATGCGGAAATCATAAGCTGCGATTCAATGCAGGTCTACCGTGGTCTGGAAATCGGTACGGCCCAGCCCACAATGGATGAAACAAAAGGCATTCCCCATCATCTTATCGGCATGATGGACATAGCCGAACCATACGATGTAAACAAATTTGTGCAGTTCACAAAGCAAAAGTTAGAGGAACTCAAAGCAAAAAAACGAAATGCTGTCATAGTAGGCGGAACCGGACTGTATGCCAAATCTCTGGTATACAGTCATGGCATGCTTCCGGCTGACAGCGTAATTGCAGCAGCCGTTCAAAAGCAGCTTGCTTCAGAAAACGGACGCCGTGAACTGGAAAACGAAATAATCGCTGCTGCCGGCAGACAGGAGGATGTCCCGGAAGATGTACTGCTGAATCCCCGAAGACTTGCCAGAGCTGTGGAAGTTCTGCGTCTGACAGGGAGACTTCCATGGCACATACAGTCCTCCATGCCGGAAACGGCATCAGATTACAGGCAGATCATACTTATGCCGGAACTTGATGAACTCAGGGGCAGAATACGCCTTCGCACAGAAAAGATGATGAAGGCTGGATGGCTGGAAGAAGCGCAACTCGCAATAGGAAAGGGACTTATGACAACCCCCACGGCAAGGCAGGCTCTGGGATACAGGGAAATAGATGATTTTCTTTCCGGCAGGGGAAATGCACATACAACAGAGGAACTTTCCGACCTGATCGCACTCAAGACGGCCCAATTCGCACGCCGGCAGCTCACATGGTTCAGGCATCAGCATCCCGGATCTGAACAGATACCGATAAAACCTGATTATTCCCCCGATAAAATGGCTGAAAACATCCTTTACGGAACAGCCGGCAAAATGCAATGACACTCCATGACAAACCGGAGCACATACCTGCGCTATGCACTGCTTATCCCGGCAATACTGGGACTGTGTCTGTACAGCCTGCTGTTTATTTACAGCACAGGATACATAGGAGATGAATATCCGGTACGTCTGAACTGGCAGCGTCAGGCCATATTCCTGACCGCAGGATTTGCCGTCGTCATGCCGATTTCATTCATACTTTGCAGATCATGGCTGAGAAAATGGTTCATCTACGGAGGATATGGAGCATCTCTTATTGCACTTCTTCTTGTACTGCTGTTCGGGCAGAAAACAGGCGGTGCCACACGATGGTTTTCAGTTGGTCCATTTCTGTTTCAGCCTGCTGAGTATGCAAAGGCTTTCACAGTGCTTGCCATGGCAGAATACCTGCCATCCCTGAATGGAAAACCTCTGAAAAGCATCCTGTCCGCAGCTGCTCTGTTATTTCCTCCTTTCATCCTTATACTTGTGGAACCTTCATACGGAAGCGCAGCAACCATGATCCCTGCAGCATTCGTAGTCATAATGCTGCATCTTCCGGGCAAACGGCTGTTCCAGGCATCGATCCTGGCGGCAATGACTGCAATCATACTTGGAACTGCGGCGCTGCTATGGATGAGAACAGAACATGGCGGCAGGACAGCGGACGGGATCCTGACTTATCTGACGGAAAACAGCGGCTTCCTGAAAAACTACCATGTAAAAAGAATCAAAGGCTATCTTGATGAAAAAGGGGACTGGAACGAAAGACAGTCTGTGCTGACAATAAGCAGCGGCGGAGTTTCCGGAAAAGGATATCTGCAGGGAACCATGAAAGGACTTGGGTTCCTGCCGCGTACTGTGGCACCAACCGACTTCATATTTCCGGTAATATGTGAGGAACTCGGATTTCTATACGGTGCCGTGCCAATCATGATTTTGTACACGCTTCTGCTTGCAATACTGCTGTACAGCGGATACTCGGCATGTACAATGGAAACCGTACTTGTCTGCACAGGAATCGCGGCACTTCTATTCGCGCACATTGCCGTGAATATTGCAATGACAATGAGACTGCTTCCTGTAATAGGTCTTCCCCTGCCCCTGCTCAGTTACGGCGGAAGCTATGCCATCGCTGTTTTTATCTGCCTTGGAGCTGCAATGGCAGGTGATGACACGGAAAATATCAAACATGAAAATCCATCTTTCACGATCAGGATCGGACGCTTTCTGAAATTGTCTTTAAATGAATAAGACAATACCGGAACCCACGCTCCGGTATTGTCTTTTACATTAGCTTACGCAGATACAATCCGCGGTATTTTCAGTTCTGATCGTACTTGATCTGCCCGTCAATAAACACGGCTTTCACATCAAAGTCATCGTCCAGCAGCACCATGTCAGCCACATATCCGGGTGCGATGCGTCCCAAATCATTTATACCCAATTCCTCGGCCTGGTTCAGAGACGTAGTCCTGACCAGATCCTTCAGCGGCAGTCCTGTAACTTCATGCACATTCTGGAGAGCCCTGTTGAACTGCAGTGTACTGCCTGCGAGAGCATCCGTATTTTCCTTGAGTCTTGCAGCTCCATCCTTCACCACAACGGCAAGTCCGCCCAGCTGATAGTCACCATCCGGAAGCCCGGTGGCCTCCATAGCATCAGTGATAAGCAGTATCCTGTTCAGAGGCTTCACCTTGAATACCAGAGCTATCATATCGGGACAGAGATGTATCTTGTCACATATCATTTCCAGATATACATCATCGTCTATCAAACCGGTACCAACCATGCCGATTTCCCTGTGGTGCAGCTTTGTCATCTGGTTGCAGAAATGGGTAAGTCTGGCCATGCCCTTTGCCTTTACGACGTCAAACTGCTTTTTGGCAGCGTCAGTATGACCGCAGCTTGGAACAATTCCTTCAGCCACTACATCAGCAGTGAACTCAACAGCACCGTCAAGTTCAACAGCGTATGATATTACCGAAACGGGAGAGATGGCATTCAGCCTGCGGACCTCATCAATGTCAGGCTTGCGCAAATAGGCAGGATTCTGTGCTCCCGCGCACTTGGGATTCACATATGGTCCTTCAAGGTGAGTGCCTATGACCTTCGTGAATCCGGCGTTGAGCCTGTAATCCTCTATCAGCTTGAGGCTGCTTTCAAGAAGTTCAGGAGAAAGAGTAAGAGTAGTCGGGCAGAACGAAGTTACTCCCTCCTTCATCTTAGCCTCGGCGATTGCAGGCATGGCCTCTTTGCATGGTGTGGTTGTCTCATAGGACATGCCACCGTGGCAATGCATGTCAATGAATCCGGGCATAAGCATACGGCCGCCGGCATCAAAGCATGTATCAGCTGCTGGAAGTTCCTCTCCGGCAAGATAAATATTCTTTATTTTTCCATTTTCTACAAAAACGGCTGAACCGGCGGCATCCATTCCGGGTGTGATAATACGGGCATTTCTGATTAAAAGTGACATGTCATTCCTTCCTTATGTTTTCAATTTCCAAAGCTGAAACAGCTCCTGTTAAACTTTATTCAAAAAACTGAAAATCTGAAGATTATTCAGACAATTTCTTCTCCAGTTTCCTTCTTACTCCGGGGTCCTTTGCCTTGGCAAGAGCCTTGTTCCAGAACTCCCTTGCCTCTTCTTTCTTGCCATTGGCAAAAAGAATGTCTCCGAAGTGATCAAATATTTCAAACACCTCTTCATTGTCCCCGACACCGATCTTCATAATGCGCCTCATAAACTCTTCCGCACCGGCAAAATCCCCCTGACGGAAAAGAACCCAGGCCATGCTGTCAAGATACGCAACATTGTCTGGCTGAACTTTCAATGCCTTCTCAATAAGTTTACGGGCAAGATCCAATTTCTGCCCCGCATCAGCAAGAATGTATCCATAGAAATTGCAGAAACGGTGATCATCCCTGTTGCCATTCCAGGCCTTTTCCCCTTTCTGCAAAGCTTCATCAACCTTGCCGAGTACAAGGCAGCTCTGGGCATAACCAAGATAATGATAGGAATCTATACCCCTTGTGCCCTGCAAGGACTCCTCTCCCAGTTTGTATTCCCTGTATGCCGCCTTTTCATTTCCCAGAGCACGATAACTGTGTCCTGCAATAAAGCGGCTGACTCCTGTGGGCTTTTCATACATCTGAAGAGAAAGAATCACATTTTTATATTCCCGGGCATTGTAGTAAAACAGAATAAGCCTGTCTATCACTGCTGCGGATGGGTCGCCAATCATGCTGATATATTTTTCGTGAATACGCGCCCCACGGGCATACTGCCCGCCACGCATAAGAACCATTATAATTTTTTCAAACATTTCCAGGTTCAGTTTTTCACTGCAATCCTCAAGAACAGCTGCAGCTTTAAGGGCTCCTTCCATGTCATTTACCGCCGCAAGAGATTCCATTTTCATCATTACATATATCACCCGGTCCCCAATGCCATGGAAATTATCCATTTTCTCAAAAAGCTTTAAAAGCAGTTCCTTTTCCAACACTTCAGCCAGGTACTGCCCGACAAGCATGACGTTCAATAAACCGTTATTCTGATCATTTTTCGCAGCTGCGACAAGAACCAGTTCAAAAGCATCCCTGGATGCACTTTTCTTTTCCTTCGTGCACAATTCCTGACTGAGCGCGGAACCTCCGGGAATATTAATACCATTGCCGGAAGCTATTTTCCTGCCCAATTCATTCCACCATCTGCCAACAAAGTCGGATCGTAGCCATGTCGTT
>JAZURH010000271.1:0-1503 GCA_045606125.1 Lentisphaeria bacterium
TTGGCCTCCGACTTCCGTTTCCGCGCAAATCAATTATTATGCCATCAATATTTTCCTTTTCTTTCTTGATAAGCGCAAGCATGTCCCTGGTAGTACTGCGGTAATTTTCTTTTCCGGCAAACCTCTCTGCAAAATCCGTATAGAACGAGGGGAGATACAGCACCAGCACATTTGCAGTCTTTCCTTCCCCGAGTTTAATTTCAAACTTGCTGGACTTGGCGCCATCCTCGGGAGTCTCTATCACATCCCGTACGATGGTGACATCATAGGTGTCCCGCCCGCCTTCAGGAAGTATGCTAAGCGTGACTTTAGTACCTTTCAAGCCCCTTATCTGCTTGACCACCTTCTTCAAAGGCATGTCTATCACATCCACTGGTTCCTGCCCGTCCTGGGCAACAGCTACAATTCTGTCTCCTTTTTTAAGCTTTCCGGACTTTTCAGCCGGACTGCCCTCCAAGACCTCCACAATCGTGGTATACTCCTCCTCAGTAGTAAGAGTTGCACCTATGCCCTGAAGTTTTAAAGCAAGGTGTATATCCATCTCATCCTTGACCTCGGGTGTCATATAGCAAGTATGAGGATCGTAGATCTTACACAACGCATTAAGGAAAAACTGCAGAACATCTGCTTTTTCCAGTTCAGCCCGGTAGTTGAACTGCCTTGCCATGCGCTTCTTCATATCAAATATCCTGTCCTTTTCGGACTTTTTACGCTGCTTGCTGACTTCCTTCTTTTCATCTTCGCTCTCAAAGTCGTCATCCTGCAGTTTTCCAGCCTCCTTCAAGGCATCCATTTCCATATCTATTTTCAGCGCAAGTAATTTATTCTTGGCATAAAGCCCCCATAACCTTCGTTGTTCCTTCACTGACGCCGGATACGGTTCCTCCTTGCGGTCAATTATAACTTTTTCATTCGCACTGAAATCATACTTCTCATCAAGGGCTGTCTGCTCAAATATTGCGCGTTCCCTCAACCTTATCAGATACCTTGCAAAAACCTTGTATGCGAAATCAGTATTTGCCATGCGCCGTGTCTCATCCCATAATGCTGTTGTATAGGGGCGGAACTCGTCAATATCGCTTTGCAGAAAAAGAACATGCTGGGAATCAAGCAGGTCAAAATAATTCTGAAACCACTTCTCCTCCATGGCAGGCGTTATCTGACGGGGCGAATAATGATTCCTTTGGAGACAATCTATAGTCAAACGGCAAATTATAATATCATTCTTGCTGGTCTCGAAAATCCTTATCTCTTTTTTCTTCATCTCCTCAATGGGATCGCTGCCCTTTATCGCAGGACGCCGGGATTCTGCAGACTCCTGTTTTGACTGACCAGAACTTACCTCTGAAACAGTCCGACCGGAATTTTCCAGTTTCTGCTCTGTCTCTACTGCCTTGCCTTCAAATGCAAGAGATAAAATAAATATTACAGCCAGGCAGCAAATAACACTCAGGATACAAACATTAAATTTTCTAATTTTTATCAAAGTCGGAGGCCAAGCGG
>JAZURH010000272.1:0-10327 GCA_045606125.1 Lentisphaeria bacterium
ACAGCAAGCAGCAACTCCTTGGCTCACAGAACGACATGGCTACGATCCGACTTCCCCAGCCGAAGTGGAGGCAGATTCCAAATACATTGTATTCATGTTCAGGACCTGCAGCTGCTCAGGCACCCTGAAATCCTCGGCGGAGGGAAGGATGGAGTGGATGCCGCTGGAAAAAATGATGCAGGGCAATCTGGCGCCCCACATGAGGGAATACATACGCGTCATGCTTGAAGACGACATTCCCCAGGCATACGGCATAAGCGGAAGCGGCAAGCTTGAAATAGTACGGTAAAACTCACTGTTGCCATTTTTAAGGAGCAAAGAACCATGAAAAAAGATTTTGGAGTAAAGAATTGGTTGTTTCCGATGCCAGTTCTTATGGTAGGCACATACAATGAGGACGGCACTCCCAACATGATGAACGCTGCATGGGGAGGCATCACTCTGGAAGACCAGATAACGATTTGCATAGACACCGGGCACAAGACCTGGGCCAACATAGCGGCCAGAAAAGCGTTTACCGTTGCGTTCGGAACCGCAGACACTGTGAAATCCTGCGATTTTCTCGGGATCGTCAGCGGAAATCAGGATCCGCATAAATTCGCAAAAAGCGGTTTTACAGCAGTAAAAAGCGCCCATGTGGACGCACCTGTAGTCAACGAGCTTCCTCTTGTGCTGGAATGCGAACTTGTATCAATGAACGAAGACAACTGCAATGTTGTGGGAAGCATTGTGAACTGCGCTGTCGAAGAATCCGCTTTGACCGACGGCATCCCGGATGCGGACAAGATGCGCCCTGTCTGCTTTGATCCCGGCAAACATGTTTACCGTATGATGGGAGACAAAGTAGCATCTGCATTTTCCTGCGGCAAAGAACTGAAGTAGGCAGCCGTGAAAGAAGAGTATACCATACAATGTACAGGCTGCGAGGCGGAATGTCCTGTTACCGTAATTATCAATGACGGCTTTATTCTTTCAATTGAAGGAAATGACTGCCCCACGGGCGCGAGCTACGCCGCCTCAAAAAGCGGTGCAATAAGAAGAGAGGACGGGAATGGGACAGGCAGCGACTGACAACAAAGAAACCATAGTCTGGCGCATCTGGGGCGCCTCAAAATATTCACTTAACGGCGTTTTTGTCGACATGCCGCCCGGATGGGACTTCATTCCATCCGGAAATCCGGCACTTACAAGGCGTCTGAAAGCAGCTGGCCCATACTGGATCGTAAGACAGAAGTTCGGCCGCAAAGAATATACTGTGGGCCTTTGTGCCCCTGCGGATACAGCGCAACTTCTGAAAGAACAGCTTGAAGCGGAGCACAGCAGCCCGGAATACTTAAAAAAGCTGGAAGCAGAACGGGAAAGGCGCCGTAAAAAAGAGGAATTATACAGCATGGAATTCAGGGCGGCAATAGTCGCTTTTCTGGATTTTCATGAAAAATGGTCTTCTCTTGCCGAAGAGCTGGCAGCGGTAATATCGGAGTTCACTACACCTGTAGGCAGCGGGACAGTGGCACGCACAAGCAGAATACCTATAGAAGAACGGGCAAAGGCCGCCGTCATCGCATGGATGAGACACAATACCACGGATTACGACACCAGGCACATACAGCATGCAGCAGGTGCAAGACGGGAAGTACGGCGCAGCCTTGCAGGAGAATCCATGGAACTGCTGAAAAAATACAGAAAAGGACTGGATACAGGAGAGGACTGTCCACTGCGCGCTGCATTAAAAAAGCGGGACGATGCCGAATGACCGCCCCACTCCAATTTGCATTGAAATATAAGTCCTATGACAGCTCGCTCATGATGGCGGCAGCCCTGTTGCTGGTAATCGAATCAACTCCGTCCGCTATAAGTTCCCCCGCACGCCCGGCATCATCAATGGTCCAGACCGCAAAATAGTATCCGGCCTCCTTGACGGCAGATATGAAATCGGCGTTGATGCAGGACGGGACTCCATAAATGTCCACCCCATCCGCATTGCAGCTGCTCAATTCCCTGATAATGCCCTCTGCTGTCGGAGGATTTTCATCACTGCAGCTTACGAGCCAGAGCGTCCGCAATTCAGGACGAAGTTCCTTGGAAGCCTTGCAAACTTCCTTTCCGAAGCATATCATGGTTATCCTGTCCAGCGGCACGCCGGATTCATCAATGATTTTAAGCATATCCGGAATAATTTCCACATTGCCCCTCTTGATCTCAATGTATATCTGGCTTTTTTCATCAAGACAGGCAAGAGTCTCAGCCAAAGTCGGTATCCTCTCCCCTTTATACTGCTCCTTGCCATTTGAAAAATCCCAGGAGCGAAGAGTCGCAAAGTCCGTGGCTGTCACAAGGGCATCATGACCGGAAGTACGCTGGGCATTTTCATCATGACAACACACCACCTGGCCGTCAGAGGTAAAATAAATATCGCATTCAATTCCATCCGTATTCCGTTCTACTGCAAGCCTGAATGCGGAAAGAGTATTTTCGGGTGCATCGCAAGATTCGCCCCTGTGAGAAATAAATACCGGTTTGCTCATTTGAAAAATCCTTTTCCTTAAAAGTGAATCTCAACTATGTTTAACTTAAGTTCAAAAAATATGGTGAGTGATGAGGCCTATGGATAAGATTTTAAGAAAAAAACTACAGTACATTCTCTGGTTTCTACAGCGTGTTCCGTTTTTTAATATCAAAATCATATCACGGAAGCGCACTTAAAATATGGTGGATTTCGGCTCATAATTCAAGGTTAATCTGTGTTTTTTTGGGAAACATCCTCGTCATTATGCCATTTTTCCAAAACAGCTTCCACAAGCCGAATCAACTGTTCCTTGTCGGGCATATACAATACATACTTTGAAGCGAAGATCTGATTGGATAAACCTCCAAGAGCATACTGCACATCAAAATTGCCTTTGTCGGTGCAGAGGATGATACCGATGGGCGGATTGTCGTCCTCATCATTGACTTCGTTTGCGTAGTAGTTTAGATACATATTGAGCTGTCCAACAGCTTCCGGCATGAGCTTCGTTGTTTTCAGCTCGATCAGCACATAGGAACGCAGGATTTTGTTGTAGAACACCATATCCACATAATAGTGGTGATTTGCAAAGGTTACACGCTGCTGTGTGCCAACAAACATAAATCCTCTGCCAAGTTCAAGCAGGAATTTTTCGATCTGCTCTACAAGTGCCTTTTCAAGATCACTTTCCATTACCGGTTTATCTTCCGGTAAACCAAGAAATTCAAACACATACGGATCACGAATGATGTCCGCAGGAGTGGCTATCTCGTTGCCTTTCAAAGCAAGGGAAAGCACCTTTTCTTTATTCGCATCACCGTTTGAGAGAAGCAGTCTTTCAAAGAGCGAACTGTCGATCTGACGACGAAGCTCACGAACCGACCAACGAGAGTTGATGCACTCTTTTTCGTAAAAACTGCGTTTTTGCTCGTCGGAGATAGCCTGCAATTCACAATAATGCGACCAAGATAACTGTCCAGACGCTGTCTGGACATCTTTGTGTGTCAGATAAAACAGGCGCATATTGGAAAGATTAGAACGAGAAAAGCCTTTACCAAACTCAGTTGTAAGCGCTCTTGAGAGCTGACGCAGGGACTGCTTTTCATATTCTGCATCACCTATATGCAGAGCTTCGTCCTCGGCGATAATTTTACCGATCTGCCAATAAGTATAAAGCAGAGTTGTGTTTACCTCAACGGCAATTTTCTGCCGTGAGGCTTCGAGTAAAGATTTAATTTGCTCGACAAGATTGTTGCTTATCAATTCATTCATAGTATGCCCTCCGTGTCATTCTTAATTATAGCACAAAAATGTTCTATAAAATCATCGCTGCTACCAGAGGGCATACATTCTAATTGATGCTTTTTATCGGAACGAAGATTAGATACTTGAAAGCATTTGAACATAATTCGCCGTATCAAAATTCCCATCATTAATGTCCTGGCTTATCAGAAATAAATCTCTAACTCTGTTAAAAATCTGTTCTATCTCATTTTGCACACGAGTGAGCTCGATGCGAGGGATAGCTATCCACAACAAATAAAAGTTTTGATTCTTTCTGCTTTTAGTGTTCTTTCTTCTGTGACCAAGCATTTTATTGAAATGTTCAAAATTTTCTCCGCATAATATCGGATTACCATGTACCGCCGCATCCTTATCAATAAGAGTGCGGATGATATAGTCCTGCTTGGTAAGCCTCATGAGCTTTACCGCATGACCGATCTATGCGTTTTTTCCCCGGATACTCGAAACGCCACCGTTCTGTTTCTCAAACGGTTGCGAGCATCGAGATTTTTTGCTGACATGATTAACCCAATTCTATGCTGCTGAAACAGTACCCGTAAAATCAGCCTCTTGCAAAACATACGAACATGGCGACGACCATAGCAAGCAGAATTGCGCCGGCAAGACGATTGTACTTCCATGGCGTCATATCCACGGGATTCATGGCGGGGACTTCTTTAGGTGCGGGTTTGACCTGTCCGGCAATAAACATGTCCAGCACCATGATCAGGAATATTCCCCCTGCATAATGGAATGCATTCAGCTTAATGGACACTACCAGTCCCATACCGATAAGCACGCAACCCAGCACAAGCAGCCACTTCACTGCCCCTGAAGGCACATTGCGGTTCCACATGGCCATGATCACTGCTGCAAAAATGGGTATGGCATAGATGGAATTCATATACTGTAGATAGGTGAATATGCTGGTTGTCTTTGCAAGCAGGGGAGCCACAAGCATTGACAGCACGGCAACAGACCATCCGAAAACTTTTCCGGAAGAAACCACCTGCTGTTCCGTGGCATCCGGTCTGATATACTGTTTATAAAAACCAAGACTGAAAAGGGTGCATGATGAGTTCAGCACGGAGTTGAACGAGCTGAGTATGGCACCAACCATCACTGCCGCAAAAAATCCTGCCAGAGGAGCTGGCAGCACATAACGGACAAGAGTGCCATAAGCATGATCAGCCTTTATTCCCTGCTGACTGAAGAAATAGAACGCTATCATTCCGGGAAGCACAAGATACAACGGCCCCAGCAATTTCAATGCTCCGCAGAGCAGCAGTCCTTTTTGCCCTTCAGCAAGGGAACTGGCACCAAATGTACGCTGGATAATCTGCTGATTTGTGCACCAGTAGAAAAGATTTATCACAAGAACACCAGTGAAAAGCGTGGGGAAAGGAATGCTGCAGGTAGCGGGTCCTATTGAATTGAAGCGTTCAGGCGCAAACTCATATACATTTTTCAAACCGGCAAACAGACCGCTTCCGTCACCGGCCTTGCTCAAGGCAAAGAAGCATATCATAAATCCGCCGATGAGAAGTCCGATTCCGTTGAGCAGATCCGATACGGCCACCGAGCGAAGACCGCCGAAAAGGGCGTATATGGAACCGGCAATGCCTATAAACCATATCATGGTCCAGAGCAGCACTGTGTCATTTTCAATTCCTGTCAGGGCTCCCATGTCCAATATTCCATTGAGTCCGGTTGCACCTGTATACAATATTATAGGAAGCAAACCGAATGTATAAGCAAGGAGAAATATTGCATTGCATATCGTGCCCGTGGTTTTATCAAAGCGCTTGCTCAAATATTCGGGGACAGTGGTCACGCCCGCCTTGAGGAACTTCGGCAGAAACAGCCACGCCATGGCCACCAGGGCAATGACCGCCAGCACCTCCCATGCCATTACAACAAAACCCTCAGCATAGGCAGAACCGTTCAATCCCACCATCTGCTCAGTGGAAAGATTGGTCAGCAGCAGAGAACCTGCTATAAATGGAAAAGTCAACGAACGGCCAGCAAGAAAATAGCCCTCCTGGGATTTTACCTCCTTATTACGGACTATCAGCCATGTGCCCACGGCAACAAGAGCAGTGAAAAATACAAATGACGACAGGGTAATCCAATACATGCAACACTCCTTTTTTAAAAACCACGGGCACTATGCCACACAAAAATAAAAACTGGAATTAATCTACCACCGCAGGCATGTAATTCAAGTAATACGCGCTTGTTTGCTCCAGCGCCAGATACACACTGTTTTACACCGGTGCCGCATGACGCAACACTCTTACTGCTTGCATTGCAATGTTTTTGTAACATAGTACGGCATAAGCACAGAAAACATACCACTATCATGAAAGGAGAAAAATATGTTCATAGACATGCATGTACATGCCTATCTGTACCCGGGGCCGCCTCAGGACGGCACGACACAATTCGCGTCTCCTGAGGACATAATAGAAATATATGACAGCCGGGGCATAGAATGCGGTGCGCTTATGCCGCTTATAGGACCGGAGGTATACCTGCCACAGTCCAATGAGGAAATACTTGAGACCTGCCGCCGCTATCCGGGCCGCTTCATTCCATACTGCAACCTTGATCCGCGGGGAATAAACAATTCCCCTAAAACAGATTTCTCCCCCTGGCTGTCATGGTACAAAGATCATGGGTACAAGGGAATCGGTGAATTCATGCCGAATCTGCCGTTTACTGATCCGCTTGTGCTTAACTTCTTCCGCCAGGTGGAAGAATATGGTTTTCCACTGACATTTGATATTTCAACTGCAATAGGCGACAACTACGGTCTCTACGATGATGCAGGACTTCCCCTTCTCCAAAAATGCCTTAAAATGTTTCCCAACCTTATAATAGTAGGGCATGGGCCATCCTACTGGGCGGAAATCGGCGATCTGAAACCTGAAGACAACCGGGCATCCTATTTCACGCGACCGGTACATTCAGAAGGCAATCTGTTCAGAATATTCAGGGAATACCCGAACATGTGGGCTGACCTGTCTGCCGGAAGCGGATATACCGCCTTTACAAGAGATAAAGAAAATGCAATCAGATTTCTTAACGAATTTCAAGACAGACTGATGTACGGCACAGACATCTGCAAAGCCGGTGGAATCCCTGCTATGGATAAATTCCTTCTGGAACTGCGCTCTGAAGGATCCCTTTCAGAAGACACCTTCCAGAAAATCGCCCGAAAAAATGCAATACGGCTGCTGGACCTGCCAGACAAGATCACACTATGATCATCCGGCACCATTTAAGTCAAAGGGCCCTTTCCTTCTCAACCAGAGCAACAGCTGCTCTGACCATGCCAGGTTCAAATGACTCATCCACCATGCGGCAGCAATTTTCATAACCGCCCCGGCCGCATTCTTCCGGAGGTACTATATACATCAATGTACGGTCATGCTCGGTGGCGGTAACCAGTTCAAGCTCCTTGTCCAAAGCTGCTTTTTCAAGAATCTTTTCACCGGTTGTCCAGAATGTCTCACCGGGAAGCGATAAAAGCAGGACATTATTCAGGCGCAGCAAGCCGATCCTGGCGTATACCTCGGGACTGCCGTCCGCATTCCGCATCTTATCCATCAGAAAATCTCTGGTATCAATAAGATTGCGCCTTTCGCCTGCGCAGCGCCTTTCAACGATGTCCATATCCGAACCATCCCGGGGGTGCTTTTCGTTTTCAATCGGGAAATCGCCACGTATTGCCACCGGAATAGTCTCCATGTGATCCTGCATTTCTGTCAACTTTTCGGGAACAGAGGACTCCAAGGCAGAAACAGCGATTTCAGCCAGGCGCTTTCCCAATTTCAATTCGTAGCCGGATACCTTGTCCGGCAGTCCCGGAGCCACATCACCGCAAGGTCCATTAAAGAAAATCGCAATGCCGCCGCCGTTTTCTTCAAGAGCTGCTCTCAGAAAAGCAGGATAATCACCTGAATAATAACCCTGGCTGTTGCAGCAAATGGCATGTGCCGCATAACGGCAGAACCAGCCCCTGACTTTCCCTGACATATCAGTGAACTTCCAAACGGCAAGTCTGTCATCCCCCGGAGGCAAACTGCGCTCTTTGTCTTCCGACACATTGCCCGGAATGCCCGAATAAGTACAGGTACCGTCCTTCATAAATGCAGAAAGCTGCATCTCCAATGAGGTGCCGGCGCCATATCCATTTTCAGGGGAGGGACCGTAGAATATCGTAGTGTCAAAATCCGGAGATATTTCATCAAATACAATTCTCCGCCTGTAATTTAACTGTTCTTCCACATTCACGGCGGCAAAGTTCATCACAAGAGGAACTGCATCTGCAACAGCATCCCTGACAGCCTTTTCCAGCACCGGGGCAATTCTTCTCATATCCAAATTCGGCAACGCATCTGCGCTGTGGTTGTGGGTCGTAAGTATATGTACATTTTCGGGCGGTGTTCCAGAAGCAGCGCAGGCAGCAGCCTTGAGCATTTCAATGGAGGGCGAATCAAAATCCATAAAATCCAGCACGCAATACACAGCACTGCGCCTGCCTGAACAGAAGTAAGCAGCATTGACCTGCACAGTGCCGTGAATCAGGCGCTTCTCCAGAAGAGCATCACGCAAATCGCCACGACCAAATCCGCCAATTACGCTGCTATAATCCATGAAATATAACCCGAAAACTTAAGCTAACTGCCCAGAATTACTTCTGAATTTTGGAATAACATTCAAAATAGCGGCGTCCCAGTTCATGGGCACTTTCCCTGTCAAAATGCAGATTGTCTCCCTGATGGCTCAATCCTTCGGCGCTGACGACATACACTCCTTTAACCCCGGCTGCCAACTCCCGCATTTCCCGGTTTACCCTTACCACTTCATCCATAGGAACACTGGTATAAAAATCAGCAAGCTCACCCATTATGAAGGGAATATTTTCATCAAGGTTCAAATCCCGCCTGAAGTTCTCTATGACAGTCTTCATGTCATTTTTATAGTTTATATTCTTTCTTGCGGCATCAGACTCTCCCTGATGCCAGAGAACCGCCACGATTTCACCTTCCTTCAATGCTTCCCGGGCAGTTTCAATAGACTCATCGTATGGATGCCCTTCCGGATCGGACACATCCACCCCGCCCGGCATCCAGCTTGCAAGCGGAGTACCGCCTACAGCTGTCGGAATCAAGCCCACCTGACAATCAGGATTTGACTGAAGCAGAAGTTTACCAAAAGTGCGTCCGGGACCAACGCCGCGGGCACGGCGGGCTGTTTCGCCGGGCTCCACATTCTCCCATTTGTCAGCAGTGTTTATCCTTTCGCCGTTCTGATCATAAATGCCAACGAAATCCCTGTCCCGGGTAATGGGCTCTACGGCAGGGCGCCACTTCTTGTCCTTGCACATCATCACAAGTCCAGGCACCGGGGTTATATCATCCAATTCCGCAAAATCCCGCCCGGCCATATTGGATTGCCCGGCAAGCAAAACCAACAAATGCTTCATAGTAAAAAATCTCCTGAAATAAAAAAGACAGCCACGCATAACTGCGATAACTGCCTGAAACTGCAGATTACTGGTCAAAACGGTATGTGTATTTTCCATTCAGACCAACCATGTGCGGGATAAAACTTGCCGTGTACTTTGTCTTGTCCGCACCGCATCCGCCATTGGGCTGTTCAACATGTCCATCAGGGAATCCAAGTGAAATATTGCCATTGTGAATGCCCCATGTCATATTCCATGTACCGCCTCCGTTATGATCGGCAAAACCCTCAAACAAACTGGCATAATAACCTCTGGAAGCGTTGTAGTCATGCATCTGCCTGCCATTTAAATAGCCTTCCGCCCAAAGAATTGCGCTGCTGGGGCGCACCACTTTTGAAAGCCTTCTATCACATCCTCTGTTGCCGAATGCGCTGTTTATCTGCCTGTTCATGCCGTAGCGGGGATAAGGTACGCCGTTTGCCCACCAGCTTTGAGAAGTTGAGCCGGTGTATACCCTGGTAAAAATGCCACCTTCCCGGTCTGCAGCTACAGTAGACGGACATGAAAAACTCTTTCCGTCAAGTGAGCCATTAGAATATTCCATAAGTTTTCCGGGCCAGTAATCGGTATAATTCCCCTTTCCATCAGGGTGCGGCTGACTCAGCAAAGTGTAAATTCCGCAGAACACACCATCATAATCCTCACTGTACATAAGGCTGGTAAGTGTGATTGCCTTGAGGTTGTTCACGCATGAAACAGCCCTCGCCTTTTCCCTCGCCTTGCTCAAGGCTGGAAGCAACATAGATGCAAGAATCGCAATAATGGCAATTACAACAAGCAACTCAATAAGAGTAAATTTTCTGCTGCGAACTGAAAACCTTTCAGACAGGAATCTCATAGGCCTACCTCTACCACAATTTAATAAGAAATCACTAAAATTATCAAATATAATGTAATATCATTTTTTCAAAACCGCAAAGCAATATTCAAAAAATACTGAACAGCCATAAGACTTGGGGAATAGGGCTTATAGGTCTTATAGGTCTTATAGGTCTTATAGG
>JAZURH010000273.1:0-5052 GCA_045606125.1 Lentisphaeria bacterium
TAACCCTTTTTCGTACATCGCTCCTTTTCTTCATTTTATTTAAAATCAACTTTGACATCAATCCATCTTTATGCCAAAACGGGAAAAAGCCGGTGCAACGCAACCAAACCATTACCTCTATACTTTATAAGTATACTAAGAAAAGCAGGAACCATCAATATTTCACTGTAAAATATTACAAAAAACTGTACTAATATTTGCATGACAGATTCAACGATCTGTTAAGATTGCAAAACATCCCAGGTTCTTCATATCCTGCTGCCTGAAAAGACTGTTCACTGTCCTTATCCATTTTTCCAATTCAGCAATTTGCATTTTTTTGCATTTGGATTACATTAGCGCCCATTATGACAAACTTGAACAACATTCAGAGTGCTTTTTATTGGTGGTGGCGACCTTCCGCCACGACCTGCTTGTTTGCGTAGAAAGCAAGAATGACGATCAGTGGCGGATGAGTGCGAAAGCACATGTCCGCCTTTCTTTTTTCTCAAAAACCGTCAGGCGTGGCAAAAGCCAGAGTCAGACGGTTTTTTTTTACATTTTCACTATCAAAGTAAACTATAGACAACAGACAGCCGAAAAGGCAATCAGGAGAATTGAAATGGAGATTCTGACAAAAACAGCGGAGATTCCCTACAAGATCTACTTAACAGAGGACGAGCTTCCGAAGGCATGGTACAATGTGCGCGCCGACATGAAGAAAAAGCCAGCTCCCCTGCTGAATCCCAAGACTTTGCAGCCGGTTACAGTTGACGAATTGAGCAAGGTATTCTGCAGGGAACTGGCACAGCAGGAACTGGATGACACGACTGCATATATACCTATTCCCCAGCCGGTGCTCGACTTCTACAAGATGTACCGCCCGGCGCCGCTGGTGCGGGCCTACTTCCTGGAAAAGGAACTGGGCACTCCTGCCCGCATATACTACAAGTTCGAAGGCAACAACACTTCAGGCAGTCATAAGCTCAATTCAGCCATAGCCCAGGCCTACTACGCCAGACAGGAAGGACTGAGCTCCGTCACAACTGAAACAGGCGCCGGCCAGTGGGGCACGGCACTCTCAATGGCATGCTCTTTCTTCGGACTTGCATGCCATGTGTACATGGTAAAGTGCTCCTATGAACAGAAGCCCCACCGCAGGGAAGTCATGCGCACATACGGCGCCGACGTGACGCCCTCACCATCCATGACTACCCAAGTGGGACGCAGTATACTTGCCGCATATCCAGACACCAACGGAAGCCTGGGCTGCGCCATATCCGAGGCAGTGGAAGCCGCCTCAAAGATGCCGAACTGCCGCTACACTCTGGGTTCAGTTCTTTCACAAGTACTGCTTCACCAGAGCATCATAGGTCTGGAGACCAAGACTGCACTGGATAAATACGGAGTAACACCGGACATCATCATCGGATGCGCGGGCGGCGGTTCAAACCTGGGCGGCCTTATTTCACCTTTTGCAGCGGAAAAACTGAAGGGCAATTCAGACTGCCGCATCATTGCAGTCGAACCGGCTTCATGCCCAAGCCTTACCAGAGGACGCTACGCATACGACTATTGCGACACAGGAAAGGTATGCCCGCTTGCGAAGATGTACACGCTGGGCTGTGAATACATGCCCTCCCCCAGCCATTCCGGCGGACTGCGCTACCACGGTATGAGCTCAGTTGTCTCAGAACTGTACGACCAGGGGATAATGGAAGCATGCTCAGTTTCACAGGTGGATGTATTCGCGGCAGCCAGGCTTTTCGCCAGGGTGGAAGGCACGCTTCCCGCCCCCGAAAGTTCACATGCCATCAAGGTCGCCATTGACGAGGCCATCAAGTGCAGGGAAACAGGCGAAGCAAAGAACATCGTCTTCGGTCTGACGGGAACAGGATACTTCGACATGTACGCATACCAGAAGTTCAATGACGGCGCCATGTCTGACTACATCCCAACGGACGAGGAACTCAGCGTGGCTCTTGAGAAGCTTCCCAAGTTTTGAAAAAGCATTTACCCTGTGGCCATCCACTCCGGGCGCCACAGGGTAAATCAAAGACAAAAGAGGCTTTACAATGAAAAAGTGTTTCTTCACAGTTCTCATTCTGACGGCGCTGCTTGCAAAAGGAGAATTCAGCCACGCCCTGACGGAAGACATAACACTGCGCCTGGGCGGGGACATACGCGCCAGATACGAAGGCTTCACATCAGGCGTAACTGCGCCTGATGCAGCAAAAAACGACTCACACACAAATGAATACCTGCGAATCAGAACAAGGATATACGGCGCCCTGGATATCGGCAAAGACATTACGGTGAATCTGCGCCTTGCCAACAGAGTGCACTTTGTTACAAGCAGCCCCGCTGAGCACAACAATAACGGCGCTGCCACATGGGAATTTCCGGACGAACTCTACATTGACGCCGCAAACATCGAAATAAGAAATCTTCTTGACAGCGGTCTATCCCTTACAATAGGCCGCCAGGACATGAAACTGGGAAACGGCATGATATTCTGCGAAGGCACACCCTTCGATCAGGGGCGCTCTCTGTACAGTGATGGTTTGAAAGCTGTATATGAACATGAAAATGACAAACTTACTGCCTTCATCTTCTATGATTCATGGAAGGACAGAACTATATTTATAAACGACAGAAACAGGGCGCTGCGCTCAGGAGATGTGTTCACGGCAGGAATATACTGGACACACAACTTTGCCGACACACTGAAACTGGACACATACTACATGTTCAATGACCTGGATGACAGGCATCCCGACTTTGCCGAAAGAGCCCATGCCGCCGATGCGTCTGTAAGTCTTCACACTGCTGGTTTCAGACTTTTCGGCACAGCACCCCAATGGATGGACTACAGTTTCGAAGCAGCAAGGCAATTCGGCAGGGATGCGAACGGGGGACATCAGGCCGGTACCATGGTGGACGCCAGGCTGGACTTCAAAATCTGCGACAGCAGCTGCCTCAAGCCTGTCCTGGGTCTGGAGTTCACACACTTAAGCGGAGACGATTCCTCCACCGGACGCAACGAAGGGTGGAATCCGCTTATGACACAATGCCCACTCTGGGGTGAGGAACTGCTGCCTATCATGCTCAACGGCGTATGGTCCAACCTGAATATGGCAGGAGGCAAGTTCTCTGTCATGGCAACGGAGAAATGTAAACTGTCCATCTATGTAACTGATGTTTTTGCCGATGACAGGGACGGCATGGCTGGAGCCGGCATCTGCTCCGGCGGCGGACGACACATTGGACTGCTGGCAGGCGCCCACGCCGCATACACCTTCAACGCCAATCTGTCTGCACAGGCATACCTGTCCCATTTCATGCCCGGTAATTATTTCGATAACGGGCAGGACAGCACATGGTTCAGGCTTGAAATCACAGCAAAATTCTGACAATCGCCTGCACCCCCAAAAAACAATGGCCGCCCCGCACACAGCAGGACGGCCTTTTTTCATGATCGAATCAGGCGTTTTTCTTTTTGCCTGCTGCAAGCAGACTGCAGACATTGATCATGTTCAATGCATAAAAGACTGCAAGCATCACGACTACGCCTAAAAGGCCATAGCTGTTGAAAACCCGCAGAGAGACCTGATTTCCAACCAGACCAGCCACACCCCAGGCGGACAATACAGCACCGTGTATCTTGGATATGTTGTCCATGCCGAAATGGTCCGCAAGAACTGCCGGTATGGTTGAGAAGCCAGCCCCGTAGCAGGCATTGATGACAAGCAGTGTTGCACCGATCAGCAGCGGCCAGAAAGATGACATCATCATTGTCGCAAAGGATATGGCAAGGATTATAAGGAGAATATTGTTTCTGCGGGTCAATCTGTCACTCCACCAGGCAAACACAAGACGCCCGGCACCATTCATCAGGCCGCAGCCGGTGATTATCAAAGTGATGACAGCTTCTGTATATCCCGCCTTGCCCATAAGCTGCTTTGAAAGCGGTATCAGTGACAGTCCGCAGCTTATATTAAGAAACATGAAAAGCCATGCCCTTATGAACCATCCGTTGCATATAAGCCCGCCATAGGAAAATCCTCCGGGGACATTGGCCACCGCGCTGTCCTGCTTTTCTGCAGCTGCAGGCTTCCTGAGCATGAACGCGCTGGCCAGCATGGGGACCACATATATGGCGGCCATGGCAAAAAAGATGCGTGTAATGTCAAGACATCCTTCAAGCCCTTTCACTATAAGGGTGCACAGGGATGAGCCAAGACCAAAGCTGATTATAGGTACGGCTGCAGCGATAGCCTTATGCTCGCGGAACCACAGCATAAGGGTTTTGACTGGCGTGATATAAATGACTCCGGTACCGAGTCCCAGAAGCACGCCGTAGCCAATGTCAACAAGCAGCAGGGACTTGATGTTGACGCCCAGGGCCGTGACTATCAGACCGGAAATGAAAAGCCCCGTTCCGACAAAAGTGGAAAGCCGGATATTGCGTTCAACTATGCGCCCGAAAAAGGCTGCTCCCATTCCGAGGAAGAATATTCCCAGGGAAAAGGCAAACTGCACTTTTGACTGTGATGCGCCTATGTGATCCGCTATAGGCTTGGAGAAAATAGTGAATGCGTAGATCTGACCTACGGCAAGAGCCAGCATGACAGCTGGAAGAACTGCGTTGAATACACGCTTGCGGATCGGGAATGAAGCTTCAGCCGGCTTCCCGTTTGATACAGCATTGTCCATTGTACGCCTCTGGGCTTTTTATGTTCAATGCCCAGACGAACGACTTCACAAGACCTGCGGTTCACGTGGTAAGCTCCACAAGGGGCAGCATGCCCCCATCTCGTCAGTTCCGCAGATGTGCATTAATATAACATAAATGCGCGCTAAAACAAACCGGAAATCATTTTTACGACACGGACCACCAGCCTTTTTTCAATAGCCGGGCCGGGTTTATACAGGAATTGTGAAACTCTACTGTTTTTAAAACAATTTATTAAAAACAAACACTTCCAACAACAAGCCGTCAATGGATATCCATAATTGAAATATTATAAATTGCATTTCTTTATATACATAAAATAAATTCAATTATTTTCT
>JAZURH010000274.1:0-19280 GCA_045606125.1 Lentisphaeria bacterium
TCCCTGTCCGGTCGGGGCCAGTAGTTGACAAGATGCAGCGGCGCATCCTGTATAAAGAACTTGCCAAGGAAAATCTCCCATATCTCATCGGGTTTGAGTTCCTGCCCGGTTTCATCAGTCACGGCCTGAATATGATTGGAAAATTCCTCAAGAAGCACCGGAGGCAGCTTTATTCCATAGTATTCCTGCAGAACATATGCCACGCCGCCCTTTCCCGACTGGCTGTTTATGCGTATGCAGCTTTCGTAATCCCGTCCTATGTCCTTCGGATTTATATGCAGATAGGGCATCTTCCATCCACCGAAACGCCCTGCGATCTCCTCTGCCCTTTCAAGGCCCTTTCCTATTGCATCCTGATGTGAACCGGCAAATGCTGTAAACACCATGCTGCCGGCATACGGATGCCTGGGATGTACAGGTATTTCCGTAAGGGAAGTTACAACTGAAACAATCTCATTCAACTTACTGAAATCCAGGCCTGTATCCAGTCCGAGATACTGCAGATTAAGAGCAAGAGTCACAAGATCAAGGTTTCCTGAACGCTCACCATTGCCGAACAATGTCCCTTCCACTCTCTCTCCGCCTGCCATAAGCGCCATCTCCGTGGAAGCCACGGCGCCGCCCATGTCATTATGAGCATGAAGTGACACTGTCATACGCCCGCGTTCACTGCTTCTTTCGCAGAAAGCCTCTATCATGTCAGGGTAATGCACAGGCAGGGCCCGTTCCACTGTCGACGGCAAGTTTATTATTACTTTTTCTCCTTCAGCAGGATTCCACTCCCTTACAACATCATCGCACAACGCAACGACAAAGTCAAGATCTGAATCCGTGAATTCCTCCGGTGAAAACTCAAGATTTATCTTTGATCCTGACATGGCCAATGCCATTTTCCTTATCTGACTTACGGCGTCAAGCACATTCTTTCTTACCTCATCCCGGCTCTCGTTCAGGACAAACTCTGTATGAAGGTCCGAAGACGGCATGTAAAGATGACATACCGCCCTGCCAACGCCCCTCAATGCATCCATGGTACGACTGATTATATGAGGTCTGGCCTGGGTAAGCACGGATACAGTCACATCTTCCGGAATAAGCCCCCTTTCTATCAGGTCACGGCAGAACATCCATTCATCAAGTGAAGCCGCAGGAAAACCTATTTCTATTTCCCTGAACCCAATAGAAGTCAACAAATTGAAATACTTGAGCTTCTGGGCAGGCTCCATGGGATTCGGAAGCGCCTGGTTTCCATCTCTCAAGTCAACAGCGCAAAAAACCGGAACCCGGTCAATTCTCCGACCCGGCCATTTTCTTTCCGCGGGCTCATACTCAGACGGATGAGCGCATTTTATTTTGCCCTGCCCCATGACTCAAAAAACATTGTACTTGAATATATACCAGAAGGCAGCTACTCCGTCCTTCCAGCCTATTTTCTTGCCCTCGTCATTTGAACGTGCAAAATAGGCTATTGGCATCTCATATATGCGGGCCTTCTTCTTTGAAAGCTTTGCCGTTATCTCAGGCTCAAAGCCGAATCTGTTGCATTCAAGAGTAAAGCTCTTGAAAAGATCAGTCCTTATCATCTTATAGCATGTCTCCATGTCAGTAAGGTGAAGATTGGACATTATATTGGATGCCGTCGTAAGTACCTTGTTTCCAAAATAATGCCAGAATGTATCAACCATAATCTCACGACCAGAATAGCGGCTGCCGAAAACAGCATCCGCCAAGCCATTCTCTATGGGAGCAAAAAGCCGGGGAAACTCCGTCGGAGAATATTCAAGGTCCGCATCCTGTATTATGACCGCATCTCCAGTGACATTCGCCTGAGCAGTGCGTATGGCAGCGCCCTTGCCTTTGTTTTTCTCATGAGTGAATATCTTCAAATCAGGAGAAGATGGAAGACTTGCCAGCTTTTCAGCCGTTCCATCTGTGGAACAATCATTCACAACTATGATCTCAATGTCAGGAACACCGCATTTGCGCACCTGGTCGATCACAGTGAGAACAGTGTTCTCCTCATTGTAAACCGGAATTATAACTGACAATTTCATTACATTTGTCCCCACATATCATAAAAAAAACAATTATTTCCGGTAATATAACCTGATTTCTTTTAAATGAAGAGGCAATTTCAAAAATAGCTCACTGTACAGAGAATTTAAAAATGATAAGTTCAGAGGTAATTTTGCGGTATTAAAGAACAGTCTTGATAAATAGTCAACAGTCTGTTGACTATTTGCAATATCCTGATGATACAGTTCTTAGAAGTATTTAAAACAGTTCTGAAATTACTTCTATCAGAATCCCGCGTTGATAAGCGTCTCCATTGTTATACCTGAAGACTTTTCTGCCATACTTGCCGCCACATATTTTCCCAGCATATCCGTCTCTATATTCACTCTGTCACCGGAATGCAATCCCTGCAGATTGGTCTTTGACAATGTGACAGGTATCAATGCAATGGTAAATGATCCTTCACTTACAGACGCCACGGTCAGTGAAACGCCGTTTACCGCCACGCTGCCCTTTTCTATTATAAAACGGGACTGTCCCTCAGGAAGCTCGATTTCCAAAACAAAGTCGTCTCCCTTCATTCCAGCTGAAATCACCGCAGCGCAGAAATCCACATGCCCGCTGACAATATGTCCTCCAAGCCTGTCACCAAGACGCAGCGCCCTTTCAAGATTCAATACTGCGCCTTTTGAGGCATTTCCAAGATTAGTGCGGGACAATGTCTCAGCAAGACAATGAAAATGCACAATTCCGGCACCGAATGATTCCACAGTAAGGCATGCCCCGTTGACGGCTATACTGTCTCCCTCAGCCAATTCATCCATGGGAAGCGCAGTGCGAACACTGAGTTTTGCCTTCTTTCCAAAATGACGGCATTCTACAAGCGATCCGGCATCTTCTATAAGTCCAGTAAACATGCACTATCCCTCTCTATTTTACAGCAATGTCAGCAAGAACAAGGATATCATCCCCGATACGCTCTGTCTTCATACTGCCAAGATTAATGGACTCCGCCATCAAAAGCGGATTTTCCCCACCTGTGACAGGCCTGCTTCCCCTGCCGCAAAGTATTTTCGGTGCAATGAAAAACGCTGCTTTATTGACTATTCCAGCCTGAAGCGCAGCAGCAGCAAGTTCGCCGCCGCCTTCAATGAGCAATGCAGTGACATTCTCGCTCCCAAGCCTTTCAAGAAAAGCAATCCACTCCTCTGAAGTTACAGGCTTGATGATTTCAGGCGACGGACCGCCGTCCGAAAGCATACTGCTTGTTTCAGGAAGATTTCCCGAAGTCCATACAATACGGCGCGGCTGCCGTGTCCATCCCTCCGGTTCACGCACCAGCAGCGACGGATTGTCCAATACAACCGTATTCCCCCCGACCATAACTGCATCACACCAGCGACGCATCGCCTGAACCCTGGAACGGGAAGCTGAACATGTGATCCATTTTGAATCACCTGTGGCAGTTGCGATCTTCCCGTCGAGAGTCATTGCCATTTTCAAAAGAACAAAAGGCCTTTTTCTGTTTATCCACCAGAAAAAACTTTCATTGGCAATACGGCATTTCTCCTCAAGAACATTGCAGACCACATCAATTCCATGATTTTCAAGTACTTTGACCGCAGCTCCGGAATGCCTGGGATTAGTGTCCATCGCCCCTATAACAACTTTTGCAATGCCTGCTCTGATAATCGCATCCGTACATGGCGGAGTCCTGCCATGGGTCGTGCATGGTTCAAGGGTGACATACAATGTTGAACCGGGAAGTCTTTCCGGATGCTTTTTCATTGCATCAGAAATAGCCATTGGCTCGGCATGGGGCTGTCCGGCAGCATGATGATAGCCGCGTCCTATCACATCTCCTCCGTTTACGATAACGGCACCAACTATCGGATTCGGTGATGTCATCCCCATGGCACGCTTCGCAAGGGACAGTGCCATGCCCATATATTTTTCGTCCAATGTCATTTTTTCAAGGCGGATATTATTGTCCGGCAGTGCATAAGCAAGTTTTCCCTGTCCACATTGTCATTGAACATTATTCTCATCACAACTCCCTGTATCAGACCAAAGAGCATGTCTGCTATCGCTGCGGGGCTGAACTTTTCATCGAATTCCCCGTTTCTGATGCCGTCTGTCACAAGATGCCTCATAAAGCGCTGGAAGCCTATGGTATGCCTTCTTATCTTCTTTCCCACCGGCTCTCCCTGTCTTTTCTGTGAAATAAGATACTCTATTATCGCATGAAGAAGAGCAGGATTGGAAATGCACAGATCAAATGAATCAGATATAAGCATCTCAAGCTTCTCAGAAGCCTTAAGATCGGGATTTGCCTGTATCTTCTCATGAAGATTTGAATTTATGGACTGTACAAGATGGTATATGGCACTGTCAAAAATATCACGCTTATTAACAAAATACTTGTACAGGGCAGTACGCGTAAGGCCGCATACCTCGGCAAGCTGCTGGTATGTTACCTGGGGATACCCTAAATTAGCAAACAGGGAAAGAGCCTTGCTCAATATCTCCCTTCTGCGTTCATCATGATCTACAACCTTCACCATATCAGTCTTCTCCATGGGCTGTGTGCAATGCGGCAGCCACCGAGCGGGCCGTGCGCGCCAAGTTGTCTCCGGCGCTATCGAGCACATTCTGCAATGTATCAACCTTGCCTACGGTACTGAAAACACCGCAAAAACATTTAAAAAGAGTATTGTCCCTGTCATTTACGGCTCCTGAACAAAGTATGGACGGAACATTTCTGGACGCCGCAATCTCAGCCAATACCACAGGCAATTTGCCGAACAATGTCTGGGAATCGGAGCACCCTTCGCCTGTAATAAGTAGGGATGCACCCTCAAGATGCCTTTCAAGTCCGGCTATTTCAGCTATGAGCCTGGCACCGGACTCCATTTTTCCTCCGAGAACGCCCCGCAAGGCAAATCCAAGTCCCCCTGCAGCTCCATCACCAGGTTGATCACAGGAATCAGCCAGGCCTGACATCATCATAACTTGTGAATACGAAGCCATGCCGGACTCAAGCTCCTCAACCATCTCCGGAGTGGCACCCTTCTGAGGTCCGAAAATCCTTGCCGATCCATTTTCACCAAGAAGTGGATTAGTGACATCGCATGCAATTTTCAAGGAAAACTGCGGAAGTTCAGGAACAATTACAGAAACAATATCTGAAAGGCCTCCTCCGGAAAGAACAACCTCATTTCCATTTCCGTCAAGAAATCTGTATCCCATGGCGGATAACATGCCTATCCCACCATCCACAGTTGCCGATCCACCTATTGCCATGGTTATGTTCCTGACACCATTGGCAAGAGCATCCATTATCATCTCACCAACACCGTATGTGGTGGTTTTCATTGGATTTCTTTCAGCGGAAATTATGCGCTCTATTCCGTTTGCCTCGGCCGCTTCTATAAATGCGCTGTCATTTCCTATAAGCGCCCAACGGGCGGCAACAGGCCTGCCAAGAGGATCAGAAACAACTTTTTCCATCAGTTTTGCGCCTGTCGCAGCTACAACAGCATCCAGTGACCCTTCACCGCCGTCAGCCATTGGAAGGCAAACCACCTCAGCCTGCGGCCATGCCAAATCAAAAGCCTCCTTCCATATACGGCATACCTCGGTTGAACGAAGAGTCCCCTTGAAGGAATCGGGCGCTATAATGATCTTTTTTGTCTTCATTTTCAAAACTCAGCAAGCAATACGCATGGAATCTGTGTTGTAGGCCAACGGGGAAAAGCAACAGTCAGGAAAACCTCGTCGGGTATCAGAAAAAGATTCTCAGGACAGCATACTGCGCTGACTCCTGCAGCAAACAGCCTTAGAAAAACCCCGTCAAGATTCCTGCTTTCATAGATATCCGAAAGAAGACATCTGCATCCCGTGGAAATTATCCAGTCCACAGCACCCATATCCAGATATACCGAACGATTGGGTACCTCATTATGATTCTTTCTTCCCAATGCGTTTATTATGATAAAATCATTGAGTTTCCTGTTTCCGGCAGCTGCTTTTAAATCATCTGCTGTAACAGGGCCCTCACCACAATCAAGATGAAGGACGGACGCAGGATGCCTGTAGAAAAATCCGGCATTTGCATTTTCACCGTCAGTCCCGTCATCTGTCTCAAGGATATGTCCGGGAAAATCTATGTAGCTTCCTGTCATGGAATCCTCATCCACATTCCAGACAAGACCAGTGTAGGATGTCTTTCCGTCAGCGGATGAAATAGGTATTCTTCTTTCAGTGAAGATTACTTCTCTGTAACCGCCTAAATCATCTGCTATTCCTGTAAGATTGACAACTCTCATGATTCCGTCCCGGCATTTTTCTTCTTCAGATTAAGAGTCAGACACATGGCAAGCACTATTATCACAGTGCCGGTGATGGTCCAGGCATTCATGCTGTTTTTAAGATAAATCCATGCAAAAATGCAGGCAAGGCATGGCTTGAGGAAAAATGCCATGGATGCCTTAAATGCGCTGGCTCCGCTTAACCCGTAATAGTAGAGCAGATACGCCAGAGTTGTACCAATAAGAACCATATAACTCATGGAAGGAAGAGCCTTCATCATGCCGTCAAGCTGAAGCCCGCCATTGACAATTATAGCGAAAGGAAGGGTTATTAATGAACCGAATACAGAAGTAAGACCCATGAAAAGCATGGAACCATATTTGCTGACATATTTTTTGGTAATGCACACACTGGACGCAAAAAGGAAGGCAGCGCCGCACATCACAAGCAGAGAATAGAATGTGTGCATATCAGGACTGCCCTTTTCAAATATGAAACAGGATATGCCGACAAGAGCAACAAATACAGCAGCTATCTTGCGGACAGTCAGATTCTCACCATTGATAAACTTGGCAAGAACGCATGTGAACATAGCGTTGGAACTGAACACAACAGCAGCCGAAGACGCTTTGTCAAACATGTCGATACCAAGATGAAACAGATAAAGACAACTGAATATGCCGAGAAAACCGTTCAAAAGAAAAACGCCTGCATCACGGATGCCGAATTTATTATTCCTCAGATAACCGGGAAGACCCAGGGCAGTCAATATGATACCCGTAACAAAAAAACGCATGAACACCATTGGAAGAGGAGCAATACTGGCATGGGACGATATTACCTTGCCCGCTATCTCCACAGTGCTGAAAAGAGCTATTGCCAGCACAAGTGAAATTGTACACATAACTGATTTGTTCATGTTCAAGATTCTCTCCTTAAACTTAAAGAACCACCGCTTACATTGTAGACGCAGTCCGGCGAAATTATGTCAGACGGTATCTCAGTGCATGCAAAAATTGTCTGACCGGTATTGCACACGCTTTTGAAAAAGCGGGAACGCCTTTCAAAGTCAAGTTCTCCCACCACATCATCAACAAGCAATGTCACATTGTCAGCGCCTACAGATTCCTTTACAAGATTGAAGCATGAAAGCTTTAACGCAAGGGAACCTGTCCTGCATTCCCCCTGTGAACCATATCTCTGCATCATGATTCCCCCGAGAAGACAGCTGAAGTCAGAACGGTGAGGACCAATGCCGGTGCTGCCGCGCTCCGCATCAAGCTCAAATGACTTGTCAAGATTCTCAAGATACAACTTCTCTATGTCTTCCCTGGGCATGTCAGGCTCACGGAAAGCAGTGCCAAGTCTTGAAAGATACTTTATCTCTATCTTGCGGCCATCGCCTACAAGTTCCTCAGAAAGAACTGAAAGGCAGCAATTAAGGCGCCGGGCAAAATCCAGCCTCATTACCTCTATCTCGGAAGCCTCGGAGGCAAGCACAGTATCATAAGCTGTTATTGTGGAACGGGAATATTTCATCCTGTCCCGCAGCATTACATTGCGGCTGTGGAGAGCCTCCTGGTATCTTTGGAGATGATGCATGTACTCTCTTGACACCTGGCTTATGGATATATCCATGAAACGGCGTCTCAACAACGGAGCACCCTGGACAAGATTCAGGTCCTCGGGAATGAAAGCCATGCACACGAACCTGTTTATGAAATCACTGGCACGATATACCGGAACACCATTGACCATCAAACGGCGTTCAGAACCGTAAATCACGGACAACCTGTCAGAAGGCATGCCATCGGAATTGACTTCACAATGCAAAGAAAATCCCTGGGACTTGAACTGGCGCAGTTCATTAACATTGGACGATCTGAATGAACGCAGAAGGGAAAGATAATACACTGCCTCAAGCAGATTTGTCTTTCCCTGTCCGTTTCGACCGACTATGCAATTAAATCCACCGGAAAAATCGGCGCGGCAGTCATCATAGTTCCTGAAATGTACCAAATGAATGCCGGCTATCATCTTCTAAAGTGCAATCCTGAAAGCGGAGCCGACTGTAGGGCTCCAATGTTCGTCAGTTGTTCCTCATAGGCATGAGCATATAGAGGAAACCTTCCTCGCCTGTTATCTTAAGCGGGGCATACTGCTTGCCGAACTCAAGAGTCACATTGTCCGCCTCCATTATCTTGAGAGGCTCGATCACATAACCTGCATTAAAGGATACGGTTATCTCTTCGCCGCTGTATGCAACTTCCATGCTTTCCTTGGATTCGCCTGCTTCATTGTTGCTGGCGGAAACTTCAAGAATTCCTTCCTTGAAAGTCATGCGTATTGGATTGGTGGTATTCTGTATGATCAGGGACACGCGGGACAGCACATCTATGAGCTGAATACGGGAAATTGTAACACTGCAGCCGCAATTTTCTGGTATGACCTGCCTGAAATTAGGATATATGCCCTCGACAAGCCTGGTAATAAGAATGGTGTTCTCAGTCTCGAATATGGCGTTTGAACTGTTCACGCGCACCTTGATTCTGTCCGAACTGTCATCCATGCATTTTGTAAGATCAGTTGAAACCTTGCTTGCAAGGATGTAGTCTCCTTCGTTTATGACTTCTGTCTGCTGCTGGTTTTCCTGAAGAGCAAGTCTTTTTCCATCTGTGGCGGCAAGAGTCGTCAATCCCTTGCGTACGCTGAGCACCACACCATTCAACTGCTTGCGTGCCTCGTCATTGCAGCGTGCGTATGTAACCTTTGCAAGTCCCTTCATAAGGTCCTTCGAGGGCATGTCGAATTCCCAGTCAGAAACATATTCGCTGACGGCCGGGTATTCGTCCGCCGGAAGACCGTTGATCTTATAAAATGCATTGCGGCATGTCAGCTTACTCTTGTCATCCGCATCGCTTTCCAAGGTTATGTCTCCAGCAGGAAATGCGCTTACGATCTGCATAAGGATCTTTGAAGGAAGAGTGGTCGCTCCCTCTTCTTCCACCAGTGCGCCTGTGGATGTGATGATCGTCATGTCATTGTCCATAGCGCATATTTTTATTTTGTCTCCCTGTGCGCTTATAAGTACATTGTTGAGTATGGGAGTTGTGGGTCTCGGATTAATAACGCAGTTAGTGCGCTTGAGGACACTGAGAAACTTGTCTTTTGGAATGATGATTCTCATCTTTTTCTCCATTCATTTAATATTGTTAATGAATTTAATCTTGAATTCAGTACTACTATAAATGTCAACAACTATGTAGACAAGACTCTAACATGGTATATTTTCACCATATTAAGCAATGTTTAAAACTTGTAGTCAACTATGTTCATAACTCAGTTGATAAGTTTTATCAACAAAGTTATCAACAACTTATAACCATAGTTGCTGTCAGGTTTTATACATTGTCTTCCGGCAGTTTTCATTGTGCGTTTCAGCGATGATTGAAATCTGTCGCAGTCATGCTGCAGCATTGACTTTTAGTAGTGGTCTAATATATTTTGCATTGGTTAAATCTCAAGAGGAAATAAGAAAATTATGGTTTGTTCCAGTGCATCATGCCATATTGCAAGGAGTGTTTTTATATGTTTAATTTTAATGCCGAATATGATGAACTTGTATCAAGGTATCCGGTTCTTGAGGCAAACAGGGATCAGATCAGGCTTGCATATGATATTTTGAAAAAATGCTTTGCTGCAGATGGTTTTCTTTTTACCGCCGGAAACGGCGGAAGCGCATCTGATGCAGACCATATTGTCGGAGAGATGATGAAGGGTTTTGTTCTTAAAAGACCTCTTGGAGATGATAACAAGCAGCGTATTCTCGACCAGGGGGAACCGGAGGCATACGAACTCATAGCAAATCTGCAGTGCGGATTCAGGGCCATGAGCCTTATGAATCAGACTGCCATCTATTCTGCGGCCGCAAATGACCTGGGAGCAGACATGGGACCTGCACAGCAACTCTGTTCCGCTGGAAGGCCGGGGGATGTGCTCTGGGCAATATCCACATCAGGCAATGCAAAGAACATTGCCCTTGCATGCCAGGTGGCAAAAATGCGCGGTATGAAGATAATAGGTATGACAGGCGAAGGCGGCGGCAGGCTGGCAAAGCTTGCTGATGTGTGCATAAAGGCAAAGGGAGACTGCACATTTAAAATACAGGAACTGCATCTTCCCATATATCATTTCCTCTGCATTGCAGTGGAAAAGACTTTTTTTGACAGGTAAAGCTTCGTATTCATAAATAATATAGGGATTGATGATGGAAAGGATCAATATACCACAGGGACTTCAAACAAAATTGTGTGTTCTGGGGGAAGATGTGCTGGATCAGGTGGCTGAAGTCGTAAAGGATTTGTGGCCGGATGATACAGCGGTTATTGTAGCGGATGAAAATACATGGATCGCAGCCGGAGAAAGGGTTTGCTCCATTCTGAAAAAAAGCGGAATCTCTGTTTCAGAGCCGAAAATATTTCCCGGAAATCCTGTTATTCATGCTGATTATGTCCATGTGGAGGAGCTTGTTCCTGTATTGAAGGGAAGGGTTCCTGTCGCAGTCGGATCCGGCACTATAAACGATCTTGTAAAGCGGGCCTCCTTTGAAGCCGGATGCAAAGGGTATCTGTGCGTTGCAACTGCCTGTTCTGTGGACGGATATACTGCCTTCGGAGCTGCGATTTCAGTAAATAATTTCAAGCAGACTTTGGAATGCCCGGCACCAATGGCGGTCATTGCTGACAGCAGGGTACTTTCATCGGCTCCAGCTGATATGGCGGCGGCAGGGTATGCGGATCTTGCTGCAAAGATAGTTGCAGGTGCGGACTGGCATATTGCGGATGCCATGGGGGAGACTCCATTTGACAGTTTTGCCTGGAATATAGTCCAGAAGGATTTGAGAAGCTGGCTTGAAGACCCGGAAAAGCTTAAGGCGAATGACCCTGAAAGACTTGCGGCGCTTTTCAATGGCCTTGCTTCGACCGGCTTTGCCATGCAGTATTATAAGGAATCACGCCCTGCCTCCGGAGCAGAGCATCTTTTCAGCCATGTCTGGGAAATGGACGGTGTGCAGAAGAATGGCGTCTCTCCCTCTCATGGATTCAAGGTCGGCGTGGGAAATCTTATTTCCACGGCTATGATGGAGTATGCGTTTCAGGTGCTTGATATTTCCGATTTTAAGAAATCCTGTTCTGAAGCACCGGAAATAAGTGTCCAGATGCGTCAGGATGAAATAGATCATTATCTTAAGGGAACGGAGATATATGAAAATGTATGCAAGGTCTGCATAGGAAAGCTGCTTACAGGAAAGGAACTTGAGCAGAGAAGAAAGCTCATTCTGGATAAATGGAGCCTGTTGAAGGAGAATGTGGGAAAGCAGATTTTCCCGTTCGATGAAATGAAAAGGCGGCTTTTGTGCATGGGTTGTCCTGTGACTGCGGATGAGATCGGTGTCGACAGGGATGAATTGTTCAGAGGAATGAATGTTGCTGCCATGATACGGCGCAGATATACCATAATGGATTATTTGTATGAGGCAGGGCTTTATGACAAAGCCGTGGAATACGCAGCTGCAAAAGTTTGAAGGGAGTGTCTTATGAACGGAAAAATTGCAGTTTTTCTTGCCGAGGGATTTGAGGAAATAGAGGCTGTGACGCCTGTGGATGTGCTCAGGCGCGCCGGATTTGAAGTAATAACTGTCGCCATTGGAGAAATGTCAGATGTACAGGGCGCACATGGAGTCAGGTATATAGCTGATGCCTTTGTGGATGAGCTTGATCCTGAAGAATATGCGATGACTGTGTTCCCCGGAGGTCTTCCCGGGGCAACTAATATAGCTGCAGATAAGGCTACTCTGGATTTTGCAAGAAAAGTTTATGACAGGGGCGGCATTGTGTCCGCAATATGTGCAGCTCCGGTTGCTCTGGCTGCCGCCGGTCTTCTTGATGGCGTGTCCTACACATGTTATCCCGGTTTTCAGGAAAAAATAGGCGGAGATTATCGTGGCGGCAGGGTATGCGTATGCGGCCGGGTCGTGACGGCATGCGGTCCGGGAGCATCGATAGAGTTCGCAATGGCTCTGGTCAAGGCTCTTGGAAAAGATACAGAACAGCTTGAAAAGGGCATGCTTGTACATTGAAGCAGTTTGTGATGTTTTGATCTTATGGATACTGAAAATATGGACAACTCAATGTGGATGAGACCGGAAAATGCAGATTTTTCACTGCCGCAAGTCTGGTTCTGCAGAAATGTCTTTGACTGTCCGGAAAGCGGTATTTTGAAGTTCAGGTTTTCTGCTGATGAATATGCGGTTGTGTTTCTTGATGGAAAGCGCATTGCGGAAGGACCAGAGAGGGGAAGCTGCGAGCAATGGTTCATGTCCGATGTTGAGATAGAAGTGGAATCTGGAGAACATTGTCTTGTATTTTGCGTCAATTCCTTTGGCAATGTAAGGCAGATGGCACAGCATACGATAAAAGCCGGGCTGTGGTTCAGAGAAACAGGCGGAGATTTTATTGATATGTCGAAATGGGACTGCGTTCCCATGGAGGGATGCACTTTCTTTCTGCCTTATCCGGATTTTGGAGGAAGCCCCAGAGTGGCTGCAGGAAACGGTTATACATACGGAAGATACCGTGGTGAAGGCGATGGATGGAAGCCGGTGGCGTGGTTTGCGGATGATAGAAAACTGAATGAGCCGGTTGTGCCTCACATGCTTTTCGAACCTGAAAGGGTAGTCCATGAAGAAGGAAATGATTTCTGGAGATTTGAAAAGTACTTCATTGGATGGGGACATTACAGATTCAGGGGATTCGGAATTGTTAGAATACGCTGGTTTGAAAATCCGGATCCTGAGGATGACGGTGATCTGGAAAATGCCGGAATGGTAGAGGACCTTATTCAGGTCGACGGAGAAACGGAATGGAGGGATCTCTGGTTCCACGCCGGAAACTGCGTCAGAATACTTCATGGCAAGTGTGTTATTGTTGAAGAAGTTAATTTTCACAGAACAGGATATCCATGGGAACTTAATGTGAGTTTTGATGGCTTGGAAGGAGCGCGCAGGAAGCTTGCAATAATGTCGTTACATACATTGAAGTGCTGCACAAGGGACACTTTCATGGATTGCCCATTCTATGAGCAGCTCCAGTATGTGTCTGACACAAGAGTCCAGGCACTTACATTGAATGCTGTTTCGAAGGACAACAGGCTTTTCAGGAAAGCCGTCATGATACTGTCCTGTGGTATTCTTGAAAACGGAATAATGAAGGACAGGTATCCAGACAGGCTTTCCGTGTATGCTCCTGACGGTACCATTCCCACATCATGCTCATCTGTTTTCATACCATCATTCAGTCTTCTGTTTGTACAGATGGTACATGATATTGCCCGTCTTCATATTGATGATGCTTTGGTGCGCTCACTGCTTCCAAAGCTGCGCAGCATAATAAATTTTGCAGTTTCGCATATTTCTGAAGACGGCGTCATGGAGAATGTTCCTGGCTGGAATTTCATAGACTGGCATCCAAATTGGAATAAGGGCGTTCCGCCCAATGCGGAAACAGGCGGCTGCACCCTTAACTGGATTTTTATTGCAAGTCTCAGGGATATGGCGGATATGGAAAGGGTATTCGGATCACCTGAGGAAGCGGAAAAATGCCTGAAACTGGCTGAAAAACAGCAGGAAAATGTGGAAAGAGTGTTTTTTGACAGTGAAAAAGGCATGTTTGCCGAGGACAAGGGCCATTCCTGCTATTCAGAGCACGCCCAGGTGTTCGCCGTTATAGCCGGGGAAAGGACTGATGTGCTTCCAGTACTTGAAAGAGGAGGTCTGGACGAGTGTGGAATATGCTTTTCCTTTTATTTCCTTGAAGTCTGCCGAAAATACGGTCTGAAGGCGGCTTTTGACGCGCGTACTGAAAAGTATCTGCAGTTCGCGGAACTGAATAAGACTGCGACTCTTCCTGAAAACTTCGGGACATGGCGTTCATGGTGTCATGCCTGGAGTTCCCATTTCCTCTATTTTAATTTTGCGGAAACATCAATTTTCGACAGAATATGAATGGATTGAAACGGAATGAATAACAGTGATTTTTTTTATGAAAAGGTAATTTCCAAAATACTTAAGGAGATGAAAATGTTTAAAGGTGTTATACTGACTTTTTCAGCATGTTTTGCTCTTCTGTTTACAATAGGATGCAGGACCTGCGTTCTGAAGACGGATTCTGGAACGGCCTATGCTGCGGAAGAGTTTCAGAAATATGTGGATTCAGGGGAAATATCAGGTGTGATAAGTGTGTTCCATGACAATGGAACAGAGGAAATTTCATGCGTGGGATACGCCGATCCGGAAACCAGAAGGCCGATTACCATTGATGATTCCTTTATGCAGTGTTCCCAGACCAAAGGTTTCTGCGGAGTAACGGTGGCAATGCTGGTGGAGGAAGGAAAGCTTTCATTGGATGACCCGGTATCAAAATACCTGCCTGAGTTCAAGAATCTATGGGTTCAGTCAAAGGAAAAAGATGGTTCAAGAAAGCTGGTCAAGGCAAAGAATGTGCTTACTGTCAGGATGTGTCTGAATCATACTGGCGGATTTTCTTTTGAATTGCCTAATTTCCAGGCAATGGGCGGATGGTCCCGCCGTATGCCATTGCGTTCAGTGGCTGCTATTGCCGCAGCTGTACCGCTTAATTTTGAACCCGGAACAAAACCATCCTATTCAAATGTGGGAATCGATGTGGGCGCCGCTGTGGTGGAGGTCATTACTAAAAAGAGATGGGAGGATTTCCTCAGGGAACGGGTTCTTGATCCCCTGGGCATGAAAAGCACAACTTTCTTCCCATGTGACAGAATGCTTGAACGCAAAATCGAACTGTGCCAGATAAAAATGGGAACAGCCGCCAAAAAGATCATGCATCATCCCTCAATGCAGAGACCATACGGGGACGACAGAGTGTTCTCGTCCGCAGGCGCTGGTTTGTGGACTACCGTAAGGGATCAGATCAAGTTCTATAAAATGCTTATGAATCTCGGAATTGGGGACAATGGAGTCAGAATACTTAAGGAAGAGACAGTAAAGGAACTTCTGGCAAAGTCAACAAGACCTGAAAATATGCCTGGATATTCATTGGGACTCAGTGCGCCAGTCAAGGATAGTGAGGACAGTTGGTTCGGTCATGGTGGCGCCTGGTGCACCCAGTGTGAGGTGAACTGGCATAAAAAACAGCTGAAACTTGTGGCCGTCCAGGCTGTGGGACCTGATTGCGGTAAAATAAGGGTATTTCATAGACAGGCTGCCGATAAGTTTTTCAGGAACAGCCTGAAAAAGTCAGGCACAGATGATTATACAGGCAGACTCAAGTAATTTTTTATAAATCATTCAATAGGCCTGCGGAATTATCCTGCAGGCCTTCTTTTTTATAGTTGTTGTTGCAAATAGTTTGAAATAGTTTTGGAATTACCCCAGTGGAAGGAGTATCTGGCTAATCCGGATGCTGTTGAGCTTCCATGGAGGAGCTTCTGGTATTGAAACAATGGATCCGCCGCGCTGCGTCGTGGTTATTTTCCAGTGCGCCAGAACTTGGGGACAAGCACAACGAATACTGTGTACATCTCAAGCCGTCCGGCGATCATCACAAAGGAAAGCAGTGCTTTCGCCGGCGGCGTCATCCAGTTGAAAGTGCATTCAGGTGATACTTTTCCCAGACCTGGACCTATATTGCTTATTGCGGACAGAGTCGCGCTGAGGGCTGTTTCCAGATCCATGGGCGAAAGAAATGGAAGCATCAGGGTGCTTACGCAGATCGTGCATAAATATATGACAAGAAATGCCATGGTCTGGTGCACCACGCTCATTTCAAGCCGCTCGCCGTTCAGATGCACATCTGGTATGAGATGAGGTGATATTTTTCTTTTTATTTCGCCTTTGGTCTGCTTCAGGAGCACCAGGAACCTGGCGAATTTAAGGCCGCCGGCAGTTGAGCCGGCGCAGCCTCCAAGAAACATAAGAAGCAGGATTATTGCTGGCAGACCGGGCAGGTTCCATTTGAGATAATCCGATGTGGCAAAGCCTGTCGTGCTCATTGTGGATGTTACCTGGAAGGCTGCCGTTCTCAGGTATGCCTCTATTTTCTGCAGTGTGGTGCATCCCTGTGTTATGGATGCGCCTGTCGTGCTTACCAGATCCAGGTCCATGCGGTACATCTGGCAGGCGAAGATGATAGTTACAAGCAGGGCTGTCAGGGTGAATGCGCCAAATTCCTCATCCTTGTGGAAACTGAAGTCTCTTTTTGTGAAGAGCTTTATTGTCAGCGAAAAGTTGACAGCGCTGATGAACATGAACAGAGCGCCTGCCCATTGGAGCAGAGGCTGTTCATAGAATCCTATGCTGGCGCTGTGTATGGAGAAGCCGCCTGTTGCCACTGTGGCGAAAGCATGGCATACCGCGCTGAACCAGCTTCCCATTCCAAGGCAGTAATACGAGACTATAACCACAATTGTCAGTATGACATAGAAGGTCATTGTAAGCCATGCTGTGCTTTTTATTCTTGCTGTGATTTGGTCATTGGCGCTTTTCAATCCCGGCACTTCAGCCTGAAAAAGATGTTTGCCGCCGCTCAGGGAAGGCAGTATCATAAGGGCGAACATAACAAATCCTATGCCGCCAAGCCAATTCAGGAGAGCGCGCCAGTAGAGAACGGAAGAAGGAAGTGATTCGATGCCCTTCTCCAAATAGGCATTTTCTGCAAGAGACATGCCCGGGGCGATTATGCTGGCACCGGTTGTGCTGAAGCCGGAGGCGGTCTCGAAAATGGCGTCAACTATATGGAAGCCGCTGCACAGGACAAAGGGCAGCGCGCCGAAGATGACAGCAGCAGCCCAGGCAAGCAGCACGGATGCAAAGCCTTCTTTCAAAGCAGTGTGGGCCGTGCTGCTTCTGTCCCGCTTCCTTGAGAAAAACATCCCTACAAGGCTGGCAAGAAAGCAGATTATTGTGCTGCACAGCATGCGTTTTATTACAAATTGGCTGTCATTGCAGTATACGCCGACGGGAACGGCCGTTGCCATGGCCGCGGCTATGACAGTCAGCAGCACTGAACCCATGAATATTATATTGCGGTAGTTCATAGATTGTTCTTCAGTTTGCGTATTACTGCCGTGTCGGCGATGACAACCAGAATATCACCTGCATGAAGTACGGTTTCACCGTTGGGCGCGAGAACTTCGTCCCTCCGCAGAACCAGGGCAAGAAGAAGTCCCTTGGGGAAATTGCAGTTCAAAAGGGACTTGCCCACATATTTTGATTTAGATGTAAGACGTATTTCCGTGAGTTTTGCGTTCAGCTTCTGCAGTTCCGAATCAACGCGTACAGTTTCACCCGCCATAAGCCTGAAAATTGAGTTTGCAGCTATCTGAGTCGAGTTGAACCAGCAACCGGTGCGCCCTATGGAGGGCAATATGCCTATGTATTCGGGCTTGACTGTAAGAGCGACTATTTTCTTTGCGCCAAGCCTGGAGGCAAGAAGACATGCCAGAATATTGTTTTCATCCTTTTCAGTCATGGCTATGAAAGCGTCGCAGCCTGCCACATCAGCTTCATCCAGAATGTCGGCGCTGGTTGGATCCCCATGTATTACCGATACATTCCTTGGAAGTGAACTCATGACATGTTCTATTCTGTTATGGCTGTTTTCTATTATTTGAACATCCAGATTGCCTTTCACAAGAAAGTCAGTGAGTCTCAGGCTTGCCTGGGATGTGCCTGCTATAACAATGCGGCGTATGGGATCGTTGGCTTCGTTGGACAGCCAGGTGACAAAGTTCTTTACATCCTCGAGTATGCCTGAGATGTATATTCTGTCCCCTGTCTGGAGAATTGTGTCTCCATGGGGAACTATCAGCGTATTGTCCCTGACAAGGGCAGCAAAGCGTATTTTCCTGAGCAGATCCTGACATGGCAGTTTCTTTACGGGAACATCGGTTATTTCCGAATTCAGGGGGACATTGACAATTGCTATTCTGGCGTTGGGGTTTGAAAATGTGATTTGCTCCTGAAGTATTCTGTTACGCAGAATGCTTCTGATAAGTTCCACGCTTTCGTCTATGGAGGAAAAGGCCTTGTCAATTCCGAAAAAGGCGGGAGTTATGCCGTCCTCCTGGGAAAATATCATGTTGGAATAGACACGGCATATTGTCATTGCCGTGCCGAGGCGCTTGGCAATCTGGCATGCCAGTATGTTGGCGGCTTCGTCACCGGAAAGGGCCAGCAGCATGTCTGCATCTTCTGCGCCGGCTTTCTTCAGTGTCTCGACATAAGTGCCCTGCCCCTCAAGAAACATTGCGTCAAGAGCCGTGCGTATCCTGTCCAGACCTTCGGACTGGATGTCTACCACGGTGACATCATGCTTGAGCGCACAAAGCTTGGCTGAGACAAGCTGTCCCAGCTCACCTGCACCTATGATGATTGTTTTCATGTGTATTCCCGGATCCTGAAATGTGATAATTGCAAACTTATCTCTTAAGATAATATGCAAAGTGTCTGGATACAAGCCGCAAGCATGAATCCTGCGTGATTCGACCATAATAATTGCCTGATCGTAATGAATGCCTCAGGAGCGGCATAACTCAGTTTCAGCAAGCACTGTAGGTCTACCATAGGTCCCATTAGGCCCCATAGCCTGCACAAGCCATATAGGTCCTATAGGTCCTATAGGCTTTACAGGCTCTGTAGGTCCGTCCCATAGCCTACGCAAGCCATATAGGTCTTATAGGTCCTATTATCCCCACAGGCTTTACAGGCTCTGTATGTCCATTTCAGCTTGTTTTTGCCTGGTGTACTCTATAGGGTTCCATTTGTCCTGTATGTCTCATAGTCTGCACAAGCTTCACAAGTCTGATCAGTCCTATTTTCGGAATTTTTGCGGAGTTTTCTCGAAGTCGGATCGTAGCCA
>JAZURH010000275.1:0-6495 GCA_045606125.1 Lentisphaeria bacterium
GGAACCATCACATACAAGTACTGGTGGCTTGACAGCGCCTATTACAAGAGTTCCAAGCTCTATGGCGAAGTTGGCGGTCCCACACTGGTCTATGACGGAATATCCCTTGAGGCCAGTGACACCACGGACGGTTCACTGCCTGATGGCGCAGAGGTCGGTAATGACATGGAACTGGATCTCTACATCATGAGAGAGGATATCAAGGTCGGCACAAAACTGCAGTTGGCCGTTGTAGCCATAAGCAGCACCGGCAAGTACAGTGATGTTGCGATAGCGACCATCACAGTTACAGCTGATGATGTCTACCAGCCGCCTATGCCTTTCACAGGTGTTGAGTTTACTGCTGATTCTTATGCAACAGACAACGCCACGGGCGAGACACATCCTACACATGGCGCAAATCTGACAGTAAGCCTTTCCATGAAAGACTTCACAGATGACGGCATAGTAGTACTCGAATGGTACAAGAATGGTGTCCTCTATGATACCAGAACCATGGATGCGGCGGCAAGTGTCGTCTTCAAGCTGAATGGTTCCGTTAATATCGGCAACGAGGTTTCCTACATTACCGAGGCTGGCTCCGTATGGTCCTACAAGGCCTACTACGAGGAGCCCAGGGTGGTCGGCGGCAAGCAGCTTTCAAGCCGTCACAGCCGTCACATACCTCCTGTGGGTGATGTGAAAGGTGACTTCGACTATCTGCTCATCGGTTCCGCAAGCGTGGATGAAATCGAGGATGAAAGCGTCCTTGCCGGCAATCTGCCGCCTTCAACGCCTACCAGGATAAACATGACTCCTGCACAGGTGGATGAGAACACGACTATAGTCGCTACGGCAATCGGATCGGTTGATCCCAACGGTGATACATTCTCCTACTACTATGAGTGGTATATCAACGGTAAAATCGTGGCAAACGAGAATATGCCCATATTCCCGTTCCAGGACGGCACACGCACAGTTACCACTTACAAGGTGGAGACTAACTCCACTACGGGCGAAACAACTGTGACACCTACTGTCACAACTGTTGCTGCTACTTCCTTCTCGGCTGGCGACAAGATCGTCTGCAAGGCTTACGCTGTGGATATCTATGGCAGCAAGAGTGGTGTCAGGATCAGCGATGCGATCACTGTGATGGAAGATCTCTCGGAATCAGTGATGGAAAGCGAGGCATACGCCTATGAGTACAACAACACATGGCAGACCGCGACACGCATCCAGCCCAAGGAAAACTGGCTTGATGTGGGAGATGAGAATGCACAGGAACACTACTTCTTCGAAGCAAATGATGTTGACTGGTTCTACTTTGTGGTTCCCGAAACCTATACCAAGACCAAGAAACTTGTGAAGTTCGAGACTAATGCCGGCGAAGACGCTGCAGGTGGTATGTTCAACTCAATGCACATGCGCGAATATGACTTCGTGGATACGATGGCCACATTGTACCTCAAGAGGCCAAATGGCAAGCTGGAGCGTGTTCTGCACATTGATGACTACGGCAGCATCACCGGTCGCGGCGGAACGAAGTACGCCCGCTTCGAGCGTGAACTTGAACCCGGTGAATACTATGTTTGTGTTGCTCTGGCGGACAAGAGTATGTTCAGCATGGAGACTCCCTACTTTGCACACCTTGGCATTGAGGAAGTCGCAACCATAGAAGGTCCTACAGCTCCGCTGGAAGTAGTCCTTACTCCTGATTCACCCGGAGTGACTGAGAATCTGGTTTGCAGCGCAAGCGGTTCAAGGAATGCCTATGAAACATCTGAAGGCATCATTTACCACTATGTCTGGTATCGCAATGACTTGCTGGTGCCTTTCGGCGAAGACAGTGCACCTGAGTTCTGGTCAACTGACCGTTATCTCATCAACCAGTCCAAGAATCATGCTCCAAGCGGCTATGGCGATCCCAATGTGATGCCTGCCACATACACTCTGCCGGGGCAGAAGTGGTATGTTGTGGTGTACGCTGAGGATGAAAACGGCTACAGCATGGGTGTCAAGAGTAATGAGGTCATAATCCAGAGTTCCTCCTGGGATATTCAGCTTGGCGTTACCAAGACATATTCTTCAGGTATCGGACCTGTGGAATGGGATGACCAGAAGGTGACAATCGGATGGCGTGCAAATGCCACATTCGGATTTGATCCTGCCTATGACAGCGCAGTGCCGAACAATCTGCCTGATTCTATCAATGTGCTCTCACTTGGACGCATGTACGCTATCGGACTGGATAACGAGTACGGCATGCTTGCAAATGATATGAGACCCTATGGTATCTCATCATCCTGGTTCATCAAGGTTGAGGCTGGTGATGACAGCATCGACTCAATGGAACTGAGCTGGGAAGGCGCCGATATGATTCCTTCAGATAGTCTGGGCGGACTTACCATTACCAGGATGCGCCAGTCCGTAGCAGGTACATTCATGCCTGTCCCGGGAACGACAATGAATATGGCCGATGTGACCAGTATTGAAATCTCCGGTGAGGATTTGGATGCACTCCAGGTCGATGAATACGGTCAGCGCTACGTAGTATTCCGCGTAAGCCTGGGTGCTCCGGACAGCATGCAGCAGATCACATTGAATCCCGGATGGAACATGGTATCCTTCAATGTCACGCCTCTCAACAACAATGTTGACGATGTGTTCGCCAATGGTAATACCAAGTACTATCGCGGTACGGTGTACGAGTACATTGGAGGGCAGTATGTGGCGGCTACAAATATCCGTGCAACACGCGGATACTGGGTCTATGCTCCGAAGAAGGCTGTGTTTGTGGTCTACGGTGATTTGGAGAGCACCAGCATCAGCCTGAACAAGGGTTGGAACATCGCAGGTCCCGTCTATAATGTGAATGACTTCAGGAAGTCGTATGCGGATTATCTGACGATAATTGATCCGAATATGATCAGCGAGTTCATTAATAACGGAGACGGAACTTCAGGATATGATCCAATAAGCAATGTCAATTACTCCATGTTCATTGGCAAGGCATACTGGATCTACGCCACCGAGGCAGTCGAACTGCCGATCATTCCCAATAACCATTGATGCCGCTAAATGCCGCTGATGCGGCACCGCGGGTTCGCACACGCGGCACAGAACAAATGCCGCAGACGCGGCAATAACACAAGGCTCTGCATTCTTTTATAATGCAGGGCCTTTTTTTTGATGTTGCTGGCGTTAAAAAGAATTGTATCAGTAATAAAAGCAGTTCTGTTCTGTGCCGCAAGCGCAAGCTTGCGGTGCCGCGGAGCGGCATAAGTTTTGAAATTACCTCTGTATGTATTATATTTAGCAAAATGTTAATTTTTATGTCAAAAACAACAGAAGAGAGACGATGGCAGCATTAGATCGCATACGCAACATCAGTATTATCGCGCACATTGATGCGGGCAAGACCAGCACAACAGAGGGATTTCTTTTCTTTTCCGGCTTGACCCATCGCTACGGCAGCATTGACGACGGTACCACAGTCATGGATTTTCTTCCGGAGGAACGGGAGCGGGGCATAACCATTGCCGCCGCCGCTGCTACAATTCCCTGGAACGGATACCATTATCATCTTATCGATACTCCCGGACATATTGACTTTACGGCTGAAGTTGAGCGCTCTCTGCGTGTCATTGACGGTGCTGTGGTCATATTCAGTGCTGTTGAAGGTGTTGAGGCCCAGAGTGAGAAGGTATGGCGTCAGGCGGACGGGTACAACCTGCCCAAAATAGCCTTTGTTAACAAAATGGATCGTATCGGGGCATCTTTCGAGAGGACCATTGATGAAATAAACGAGAAGTTTGACGGATGCGCACTTGCCATGCAGCTTCCCATAGGAATGGAAAATGACTTTTGCGGGATGATAGACGTCCTTTCCGGAGAGCAGATACATTTCAAGGGCGCAAAATGTGAGGAGTTGATCCGGGAACCCTTGACGGATGCCCAGAAAGAGGAGCGTGAGCTGGCCTACGCAGCACTGATAGAAAAGGTTGCTGACCATTCGGACAGCATTGCGGAGCTTTATCTTGCAGAAGAGGATATACCGCTTGAACTTCTGAAGAATGAGATACGCCGCCTCACATGGAGCCGTGAACTTGTGCCCGTGTATTTGGGCAGTGCCAAGAAAAGCATGGGAATACAGCCTTTGGCGGATGCCGTCGGACTGTGGCTTCCCTCTCCGCTGGATTGCCCGGCAAGAAAAGCATTTGTAGTCAAGACTGACGAGGAAGTTGAGATCAAGCCCAACACGAAGGGGGATTTCACTGGATTTATCTTCAAGGTTAACGCTTCCAAGACTGCGGACTTCTTTTTCCTGCGCATATATTCCGGAGTTCTCAAGGCCAATGCCACCGTCACTAATTCCCGTACCGGTGAAAAGGTGCGTGCCAGGCAGATATTCAAGATATACGCCAAGTCCACCGAGCTTGTCGAAGAAGCGACTGTGGGCGATATAGTCGGCATAACCGGACTGAAGGACTGCGGCATAGGCGACACTCTCTGTGACTGCAGGCATCCCATTGCATTTGACCGCATATCTTTCCCTGAACCTGTTATTTCCATGGTTGTTGAGCCGAAGTCCATAAAGGACAAGGACAGGCTGGATGAAGCGCTTTCCATGATATGCCGCGAAGACCAGACACTGAGCCAGTCCATTTCCGAGGATACCCATCAGCGCATACTTTCAGGAATGGGCGAACTTCATCTTGAAATAAACCTCAAGCGCCTTACAGATGAGTTCAATCTGGACATTCGCTGCGGTGAACCCAGGGTGGCATACCGGGAGACCCTTCAGGGTGAAACGCTGGAAATGGTTGATTTTGACAGAGTGTTTGGGGATACTCATCTTGCTGCCGGTGTCACTGTGGCATTCAAGCCTCTGCCCAGAGGAAATGCCATGTTCGATGTTCGCAGCGAAGTGCGTGATACGGTCAATATTCCGAAGGCCATGTTCAGTACGGCGGAACGCACCCTTACTGAATCCATCCATACCGGCGGCTTGAACGGATATCCAATGATTTATGTAGAAGCAATTCTCAAGAATCTCAAGTATACGCCTGAACTTACTACAGAGGGTGCCGTTGCGGGGGCCGTGCAGCAGGCGGTAAACCAGGCTTTGACGAAAGTTGGAACGGTCATTCTCGAGCCTTTGATGCATCTTGAGGTAACTGTTCCGGATGACTGCACGGGTGAGATAACCATGTATCTGCAGCCCCGTCGCGCCGTGATACATGACATTGCATCCGTTGGCGGTGCCAAGAAAATTGTATGCGAGGTTCCGCTGGCAGAAATGTTTGGTTTCGGCAAGGCGCTTCCCAGGCTTTCCGGCGGTCGCGGATCATTCACCATGGAACCCAGCGGCTATCAGGAATTGCCTCAGGAAGCCGTGCGCAGAGGTAATTAAGTAATGCCCCTTGCGTTAAAGGCCATAATCCTCGGCGTTGTCCAGGGACTGACGGAGTTTCTGCCGGTCAGCAGCACTGGACATATGATACTTGTGGACGAATGGCTGCGGCTTTCCGATGATTTCCGCAGTATGTTTCTTGTGGTGGTGCAGCTTGGATCCATATTGTCAGTGCTGGTGCATTTTCGCCGGACACTGTTTCCCCGGGAACTGTTTGCCGGACGGGAAGGGCTGCGCAGAGTATGGCCCCTATGGTGGCGTGTGGCGCTTGGTGTAGTGCCTGCAATAGTGCTTGGCGGGCTTTTCGGCAGTTGGATAAAGGACTGTTTGTACAGCAGCATGACCGTGGCAATTGCTCTGGCAGTCGGCGGCATTGTTCTTATTGTGGTTGAAAGCATGGGGCGCGCGCCAAGAGTTACAAGCATTGTTTCCCTGACACCCTGGCGCATACTGGGCATAGGTCTTGCTCAGTCGGTGGCTATGGTTCCCGGCGTGTCCCGTTCTGCAGCGACCATAGTCGGGGCGCTGCTCCTGGGCATGTCCCGGGAGGCAGCCGTAGAGTATTCCTTTTATCTGGCCATACCGACAATGTTTGCTGCATCGGCATACAGTCTTCTCAAGGAAGGGGCTGCGCTTGATGCAGGAGAGTGGTGCGGGGTCGCTGTTGGATTTGTGACTGCGTTTTTCGTTGCCTGGGGAGTCATCGCGTGTTTTATGTCCTACATAAAGCGCAGGGATTTCAAGATATTCGGCTGGTACAGGATAGCTCTGGCGGCAGTCATAGTAGTGTGGCTTTATGCCGTCCCTTGAGGAGCTTTGGCATAGCAGTGTGAAAACAGTTTAACCGGAGTACAGACTATGGACAATGACATGCTTAAGGCAGAGATAGACAAACTGCGCAGGGAAAAGAGGGCGGTTGTTCTTGCCCATACATATCAGCCACGGGAAATACAGGAAATAGCCGATTTCGTGGGCGATTCATACGGACTCAGCGTTAAGGCGTCCCAGCTTCAGGATGCAGATATGATCGTGTTCTGCGGTGTCAGGTTCATGGCTGAGACGGCGGCTATTCTCAATCCGGACAAGGTGGTGGTTATGCC
>JAZURH010000276.1:0-4333 GCA_045606125.1 Lentisphaeria bacterium
GGCTGCTTTCTCAGGCACCTTCTTGAACATGAAAATGTGGATTGTTCGCTGCTTAAAACGGCAGACGGGATGTCCACGGGCATGGCATTCATACAAGTGGCAGACAGCGGTGAAAACAGCATTGTACTGTCCGGTGGGGCAAACAGAAGCATTGACAGCGGCTACATCAGCAAGGTCTTCTCATATATGTCAGCTGGCGACCTGCTGGTGCTGCAGAATGAGATTTCCTGCATTGATGAGATTATCCGCAAGGCATCTTCCCTTAATATGAAAATATATTTCAATCCGGCTCCCATGTCCCCGGATGTGGCAGAACTCCCTCTGGAGCTGGTTGACACACTGATATTGAATGACACAGAGCATGAAACTCTGATATTTCAGAAAGGAGACATTCCCGCCTGCTGCAATCTATTGCTGACACATGGCGCAAAGGGAGCATCATATCACCCTGCTCACGGCGGAAAACCGATTTTTACAGTGGCGGCCCCTGTTCAAAATGTAGTGGATACAACCGCCGCTGGAGATACATTCATCGGATATTTCATTGCAGGGCTGCTGGAAAACAATGACCCGCAACGGGCATTAAAGTACGCCTCCCATGCAGCGGCAATCTGCGTGTCCCGACCAGGCGCAGCTCCATCCATCCCCTTCGCAGACGAAGTACGCAAATCCATGGCGTAAAATTGCCTCAGATGAGGCAATAAGCTAATTTCAAAAAATAGGACCTGCCGGACATGATTTTATCCTGCAGGTCCCATAAAGTCTATCAATAGAACCTTGGCATGAACTTGTTTTTCACACCGAACTTCATTATTTCTTCAAAGAGGACCAGGCCCGTGTCAACGATCTCATCATGGGTATAGGGATAATTGTCGCAGCCATGCATGAACTCATACATCAGCGGCAGGGCTCCCGACGCCAGATAAAGCATATCCTGCAGCAGGAAATAATTATGCTTTTTAATGTTCACATTGCAGTACGGGCGCAGACCGAGACGGGTCTGGTGCACTATGGTGAGATGGGATATCTGCAGCGCCATAAGATCCGCAGACGGTGTCGTGCTGTAAGCGGGAGTGCACATTCCGGGTTCGGCTTCACATGCGTGGCATGACAGGAGGCAGTCCGGCCTTTCGTCATGCACAATCTTAATCAAGGTCTTGACTTCAGGCTGCACATCGCCGAAGAAATCGTCATGCTGGCAGTTCACGCCATTGTCATTGAAATATGCACCCAGATGTTCGATCTTGTCCAGGGGCAACGGCAGTATCTCCTTATGGAAGGGGTACTTAATGGGTGTTCCATCCTTCCATATACCATGGGCATAGAGCTGGAACACATCCAGTGATTCGCCCTGAAGTGAATCCAGCTTGAAGCGTTCTCTTCCGTCGGGCTGGCTGAGCGGAACTATCACAATCCTGTACTGCTCGGCCAGGGAGAGGAGCGCGTCGTTTCTGCGTCCCCGCAGGTCCACTCCATGTTCAAGGATGTTAATGAAGTTCATCAGGCTTGCTGTGCCTTCGACCTCGGCGCCGTGTATCGCAGAATATATGAAAAACACCGGCTTTTTCCTTTCTGCGGAACGGGTATACAATTCCGGTTTCTTTGCGGCATAAGCAGAAGAAAAACTCACTGTCTGGGGGAGTTCCTCCTTTTCCCCGTATTCATACATAAGGATCTCACGGCCGCCTGCGGAATAGCCGGCAACAGAAACCTTTCCCTTTACCGCATTCTTGTAAAGATATTCTTTTACGGCCTTGTTTGAAGTAATCCACCATTCTGGCACTGTCTTTGACATGTTTAACTTCTCCTGTTTTTCTGGAATACTTTCCTGACTTTCATCATTTTGGACACAACAACATGCAATACTTCAAGACGTAGCCTCCTTTTTCTGAAGAAGCACGGCCACCAGAACGATCACACCCTTAAAGGCTTCCCGCAGAAAGGGCGGCACTCCCATCAGATTAAGAAGATTGTTCATCACACCTATTATCAATACACCGAGCATGGTCCCGACTATTGAACCGCGACCTCCGCTCATTCTGGTTCCACCGACACATACGGCTGCGATGGAATCCATTTCATAACTGCTTCCGGCATTCGAGAAATCCATGGAGCCTATGCGGCTGACCTGTATGATCGCAGCAAAGGAAACCAGCATGCCGGAAATGGCATATACCATACGCTTTACCGACTTTACATTTATGCCGCTCAGCTTTGCAGCCTTCTCATTGGAACCAACTGCGACAGCATGGCTTCCGAATACTGTATGCCGTAAGACAAAATGAAGAATCCCTGCTGTAACAAGCCAGTACAGTATGGGCATGATCATAAAACGCCCGGTACGCAAACTGGCGAAATCAAGGAACTGCTGCGGAAAAATCGGATTGCGCCCTTGCATGAAATATTGTGTGACACTGCGGAAAAACTTCATGGTGCTGAGAGTGACTATAAATGGAGGAATGCCGCCGTTCGCCACCAGAACACCGTTCAACCCGCCAAGAACTCCACCGAACACGATCACAAGAACTAACACCAATGCAAAAGCAGACCATCCATCAAATCCGGCTGATGCGAGGGCGCCGCCTTCGTCAAGAAACAGCATGATAAAAGCACCGGACATAGCCAGCATGGAGCCGACGGCCAGATCAATTCCACCGGATATTATAACAAGCGTCATTCCCAGAGCGACTATGCCCACGGTGGCATTGTTCCGCAGAACATTTATCCAATTCACGCAAAACGCATTCCACCATTCCCCAAAAGAGGAAAAATCCATTCCCAAGGCAATAGTCTGCAGTATAACCATTACAGCCAGGGCCATTCCCGTACTGAAAAGAGGATTGCCCGTCCACTGTTTCTTTATCCATTTGAACATTTTCTATTCTCCACCGATGCCGGTCGCCAGTCTCATAATGCCGTGTTCATTAAGTTCCGGCCCCCGAAGTTCCCCGGCTATCCTGCCATGGAACATTACAAGCGCCCTATTGCAGAGCCGCACTATTTCCTGTCCTTCGCCGGACAGGACCACCACGGCCACTCCGGCAGCGGCGATACTGTGTATTATCTGATATATCTCCTGCCGTGCGCCTATGTCCACTCCCTGGGTCGGATTATCAAGGACCAGAAGCCCGGGGCATGTATCAAGCCATCTTGCAAGGATCACCTTCTGCTGATTGCCTCCAGAGAGAGTTCCGATCAAATCGAAGGCTCCGCCATGCTTGACTTTCAAATCAGCGGCCCGTTTGTCAAAAGCCTTCTTCTGCCCGTTTGCATTCAACATGATCCATTTTCTGTATTTGCGCAAAGTAGCCAAAGTGCCGTTTGAAAGCACGCTCATATCAGGAACAATTGCATTTTCCTTACGATTGCTGGGGACGTATGCGATGCCCGCAGCGACTGCTGCAGCAGTACTCTTCGCCTTGAATGGCCTGCCATGAAGGAAAAGCCTGCCGGAAAAACCGGTTTCATCCCCGAAAATGCAGCGGAAAACCTCGCTGCGTCCATCCCCAAGCAGCCCCGTGAAACCCAGTATCTCGCCTTTTTTCACGGCGAAACTTACATCACGGAATACCCCTTCCCGGCACAATGAATCGGCCCGCAAAACTTCCCGGGCATCATCAGCGGCTATTTCCGGGTGCGATGGCCCCTCTGTTAATTCATGACCGACAATATATGCGGAAAGTTCCTCCACGGTCACATCGTCCATCTTTCCCTTCGCTGCAAGTGAGCCGTTCCTCAGTACTGCATAATCAGTGCAAAGTTCCTTGACTTCATTGAGTTTATGGGATATGAAAATCACTGCGGCGCCCTCGTCCCTCAATTTTCTTACCACACGGAATATCTGGGATATTTCCTGTTCTGTAAGGGAACTGGTGGGTTCATCCATTATTATAGCCTTAGCCCTGCATAGCAGCGCACGTGCAATCTCCACGACCTGCTTTTGTGAGGCGCCCAGTTCTCTCATGGGCTGATTTTCATCCAAGCTTATTCCTATGGTGTCCAGCAGGGCGCGGGCATGAGCTCGCATTGAACGGCGATCTGGCAATCCCGGAAAGCTTCGCATTTCCATGCCCAGAAATATGTTTTCGTACACCGTCAGATCATTCACGGGGTTCAGCTCCTGGTGAATAAAAGCTATACCGCTTTTCAGCGAATCAGCAGGCGCCCTGAATCTGACAGGTGCGCCATCAATAAAAACATTTCCTGCGTCCGGCTTAAGCAGACCGCCTAAAATATTCATCAATGTTGATTTTCCCGCCCCGTTTTCACCGAGAAGCGCATAAATACGCCCCCCCTCAACGGAAAGATCTATACCATGCAGAACCTCTGTGGA
>JAZURH010000277.1:0-1801 GCA_045606125.1 Lentisphaeria bacterium
GGCGGCGGGATAAAGCATGATTGGATATGCGACTGCATCAGACATCTGCCGAAAGGCATGATCTTCCTGTATAATTTTGAATCCGGCATAAAAGTAAGGCAGCAGGGCAGGGATATATATGGATGCGATTACTGGCAGGCCATGCCCGGTGCTTCGGACAGATTCAAGGCCATTGCCCGATGCGCAAAGGAAGCAGGCGTGCGCATGGCTGCCAAGATGCAGATATCAAACGATCATGCAATGGCCACTGTGCCGGTAGTGGCAGTGCCTGAGACACTTTACAGAAAATACCGCATACTTCGCAGCTATAATGTGGATACTGTGATGTACAGCTGGTATTTCGGATGCTTCCCCGGAGTTATGAACAGAGCAGCTCTGGAACTTTCACGGGACAGAATCGCACCGGATGCAGATATATTCCTGGAGAAGCTTGCCAGTATGGAGTTCGGCAATGACGGTGCCGTGGTCAAGGAGGCATGGAAACTGTTTTCACGAGCCTACGCCCAGTATCCGGTTAACCGCGGATTGCAGTACAAAGGACCATTTAACGCTGGCATAAACTGGACTCTTTATCCGGAGGCCGCCCTTCTGGAGCTTACAGAGGCATGGCAGAGTTTTGCTGACAGCGGAGACTGCATAGGTGACTGCCTTAACGGATACCCTCTTCAAGAGGCAGTGAGTCAGGCCGGAAAAATGAGCCGTATGTGGAACAAGGGCGTGGCTCTTATCCGTGGACTTATGAAAAAATATCCTGTTGGTTGCGATCAGCGCAAGCAGCTTGTGCGTGCAATAGCTGTAGGCATAAACTTCAGAAGCGCTGCGCTTATTCTCAAGTTTTACAGAAAGCGTCTTGAGTTTTACAATGGCAATTCCCGTGCCCTGTCTGTCATGGAGCGTATAGTGCGGGAATCCATGACTCTGACTGATGAAATGGCGAAACTCTGCAGAGAGGACATTTTTATCGGATATCATTCCGAGGCGGAGGTTCATAAATATTCGGCTGAACTGCTGAAAAAGCGCAGCAGAAAACTGCAGCATCTTCTGGATAAAGTCTTTCCGGAACTCCGCAGGCGCAGTCCCGGATTCCCGAAAGGATGTCTGGAAAAGAGCGTCAGGCCCGGTGATCCTGAAATAAAGCTGGAAACATTCAGGTTCAAGGTTGATATTGAGCCCGGATATCTTGTGTTCACGGTTCATTGTCCGGGAAATGTAGTGTCCGAGAATCTTATGAGCGAAAAGGTGTCCATTCAGCTGTGTGATCCTTTGGGGACGACATTCCCTGCTGTGTGTTCCTTTGATCCCGATGGACTCAAGTTCAATTCAGCGAAATATCATGTCGAGCCGATCAATACGGCGGAAGAATGGGGAGCTGTTGTTAAAATGCCGATTGAACTTTATGAGGGAGGTATGGCTGCATTCGATATTCTGCGTCAGAGGATGGATAGTGGAAAACTCCGTATAGAGAGCTGGAGCGATCCTGAAGCTGAAAACGACCGTAAGTATTCGGATATAGTCAAGATATCAAAGATGGGTCTTGTTAAGTTCGGATGAAAAGCTGAAAATCGTGTATTGCAGTGAAAGTCGTCCGGTGATAGTAAAACATTTGTGGAGAAAGTTATGTTCAGAAAGATTGTTGCATTAGTTGTGGTTTCTCTGGCGGCAGTTTTTGCCACTGAAAAAGCGCCTGTCAAGTACAAAGCTCCTGCATTGGAGAATCCTGAGTCCTGGACCATGGTCATCGTTCCGGATATACAGACATACATCAAGCAGACGGAGAATCATGGAATACTTGATATGATGT
>JAZURH010000278.1:0-4400 GCA_045606125.1 Lentisphaeria bacterium
CATGGCTACGATCCGACTTACTGTTGCCGAACAGCCGGAACTGACAGTCGGCAATGTAAGTATTGCTCTGGATGAAGCAGTTAAAGCCTGGACAGCTCCCCTGGAAAAGGTATTCCCCACAACAGTGAAGCTGCCTGAGGACAGCGCACCATGGAAACCCTATACAGCCGGCCGCAGAATAAGCAGTACAGTTAAAATTGCAAAGCCCAGGGTGTTCATCCCTGTGTTCCCCGGCACAAACTGCGAATATGACACGCAGAGGGCCTTTGAAAGAGCCGGCGCGGTAGTGGAAAGCTTTGTTGTCCGCAACAAATCCGCAGCGGATATTGAAGAGAGCGTTGCCGCCATAGCCACGGCTGTGTCAAGTGCCCAGATAGTGGCCTTCCCCGGCGGTTTCTCCGGCGGAGATGAACCCGATGGTTCGGGCAAGTTCATTGCCACAACTTTCAGGAATCCCCGGGTAGCTGCCGCAATAACTGAACTGCTGAAGGAGCGGGACGGACTTATGCTGGGTATCTGTAATGGATTCCAGGCACTTATCAAGCTGGGGCTGGTGCCCTTCGGCGAAATACGTCCGGTTCTTGCTGCCGATGATCCAACTCTTACATTCAACACAATCGGCCGCCATGCGGCGACTGTAGTCAATACAGTGGTTGCCTCGAATATGTCTCCCTGGCTTGCAAACTGCACGCCCGGCGATGTTCACAGCATGGCCATATCACATGGCGAAGGCCGTTTTGTCGCGACTCAGGAGACTATTGACGAACTGTTCAAGAACGGGCAGGTTGCCTTCCAGTATGCGGACCTCGATGGAAAGCCGGCGGCTGAAATGCCTTGGAATCCAAATGGCTCAATGTCGGCTATAGAGGGTATCACTTCTGCGGACGGACGTGTCCTCGGCAAGATGGGACATTCGGAGCGCGCAGTGGATTCCTACATAGCTCGCAATGTGCCCGGAAATCCGCTTCAGGGCATTTTCGAGGCGGGCGTAGCTTATTTCGGATAAAGGAGGAAACGGCTTCTCTGCTGAAGCCGTTTTAAGAAAAAATGCCAGTTCAGGATTTAAAGCACGGCAGTCCCATGACTCCGGCAGTGCGCATGCTCAAGGCCGCCAAGGTGGAGTATGTGGAGCATCTTTATGTCTGGGTGGAGCATGGAGGAACATCCCAGATAGCGGAGGTTCTTGGAGTGGACGAGCACAAGGTGGTCAAGACGCTTATAATGGAAACGGACGGAAAGAAGCCCTTTGTCGTGCTTATGCACGGCGATAACAGTGTCTCCACCAAGGAGATGGCCCGTTTCTTGAAGGTGAAAAGCGTATCTCCCTGTACTCCTGAACAGGCGGACAAACACAGCGGCTACCATGTTGGCGGGACTTCCCCCTTCGCCACACGGCGGCAGATGCCTGTCTATGTGGAGGAAACAATCCTGGCGCTGGACAGAATCTACATAAACGGGGGATACAGGGGCTTTTGTCTTGAGATGGATCCTGAGGTCATAACCCGGCTTCTCAAGGCAACTCCGGTAAAGGTGGCCATCTGATCTTAAATGGCATGATGGCTTTTTGACGGCAGACTGCATCTGCGGCCGGCAGACCGGCGGCGGATGAGAATATAATGGATTTTAAGGAGAACAATGAGCAATTCACTGGTCATAGTTGAGTCACCTACGAAGGCCCGTACGATCGGGCGTTTTCTGGGTGCGGGAACTACTGTGATGGCGTCCCAGGGGCATGTGCGCGATTTGCCTGAAAGGTCACTTGGCGTTGACACCGCCCATGATTTCCGGCCTGAGTATGAAATGACAGGCAATGGAAGAAAGATAATAAGACAGCTGAAGAAAGAGGCTGCTGAAGCAAGTGACATTTATCTTGCAACTGACCCTGATCGCGAGGGAGAGGCCATTGCATGGCATCTTCAGGAAGTTCTGAAAGGAGGCAGGGCAAATTTTCACCGCATCAGCTTTCATGAAATAACCCAGAGCGCAATACAGCGTTCATTTGCAAGCCCCGGCACAATTGATTTGAATATGGTCGATGCTCAGCAGGCGCGCCGTGTGCTTGACAGGCTTGTGGGATATCAAGTGAGCCCAATGCTGTGGCGCAATATCCAGAAGGGTACAAGTGCAGGAAGAGTGCAGACTGTGGCACTGCGTCTCGTGGTGGAGCGCGAAAGGGAAATACAGAATTTTGAACCAACCGAATACTGGAACATGGATGCCGTGTTCGGGGTGGGAGGTAATGCAAGCATCAATGCCAGGCTTTCCAAGGTCAATGGAAGCAAGGTGATGATAGGAAGCGGAACGGATGCCGAAAGGCTTGCAGAGGCGCTTAAGAGCGAAGGAGTTGCGCACAGCGTACTTTCTGTTACGGATACGCCCCGCAAAAAGAATGCGCCGCCCCCATTTATAACCAGTACATTGCAGCAGGCGGCGGGCAGTTCAATGCGCCTGAGTGCCTCACAAACAATGAGGGTGGCTCAGGAACTTTACGAAGGCATAAGCCTCGGTAACGCCGGACAGGTCGGTCTTATTACATACATGAGAACGGATTCTGTCAATATTGCCAAAGAGGCCCAGGATGAAGCAAGGGCATATATTGCGGCTACTTACGGTATTGATTATGTTCCTGAAAAGCCTAATGTATACAAGTCCCGCAAATCGGCACAGGAGGCTCAAGAAGCCATAAGACCCACATCTATGCAGCATACGCCTGATTCCATTGCCCAGTATCTTACTCCCCAGCAGCTTAAGGTATATCGCCTTATATGGAATCGTTTTATTGCCAGCCAGATGGCGCCTGCAAAGCAGGTTGACCATGTGATTGAAGTTGAAAGCAAGGGTGGGGACCTGACGGCGCTTTCGCCTGCCGGACTTGCAGCATCAAAGGAGGCTCAGGCGGCTTCTGGAACTGTCTGTATCTTCCGTGCCGCGGCAAGGGAAACATTGTTCCCCGGATATCTGCAGGTTTACAATATTCGTGAAGTTGGCGAGGAAGAGGATCCGGATGAACGCCTGAAGACTCTTCCAAAGCTTCCGCCTGGCGCAACCTGCAGTCTGCAGAAGCTTATTACAGAGCAGTGTTTCACACAGCCGCCTTTCCGTTATTCGGAGGCATCTCTTGTCAAGGCCCTTGAACAGAACGGAGTAGGGCGCCCCTCCACTTATGCCACCACGGTCAACACAATACAGGAACGCAGATATGTGGAGAAGGATAAGAACGGCCTGATTCCGACGGATCTTGGTTTCCGTACATGCGACTATCTTGTTCAGCAGATGCCCAGTCTGTTTGATATCGGCTTTACTGCGCAGATGGAGGATGAACTTGACCAGGTGGAAGAAGGCAGTCTGAACTGGATTCAGATGCTGAAGGAATTCTATGTAAAGTTCCAGGGATGGACCGGGATGAAATCCGTGGAGATAAAGGGCGAAGCCGGAGAGGCTGTCCGCAAACTTGCTGATTGCTTCGGACCGGACTTCCAATTTGATCCGCCAAGTGGTTCAGGCCGCTGGAAGATAGATGATTCGCGCTTCATACAGAGCATAAAGGAGCATATTTCGGAGGAGAAGGCATTGTCTGAAAGACAGTGGAGCGCACTGTTGAAAATGTCTGCCAAATATGCCAGGAACAATCCCGGGATCATTGCCGTTGCCGAAGAATGCGGTCTTGGTGAAGAACTCAAGGCAAGCATGGAGGAAATTGTAAAGGCGGAACCGACCGAGGCAGAAGTGAAGGTAAATGCCGCTCTTGTGGAACTTATGGACGCCATGAGGGGCCTGGAATTCAATCCGCCTGTTACACGCGGTGGACGGGTCTTCAGCGATGCCAAGTTCTTCACTTCACTGGACGCCAGAGTAGCTTCCGGCAAGCCATTGACTGCAGCGCAGACCAGTGCGCTTATGAAAGTTGCTTCCCGTTATTCTGCAGATATTCCGAGACTTGCGGAACTTGCGGCGGCAATGGGATGTGCCGTGGAAATCGAGGATCAATCGGCGTCTGCTGAACAGAACAGTGGAAATGACGCTGCCTCTGCGCAAGCGGGGCAGATGCTGGAACTTGCCGCAAAGATAAGCAACTGGAGAGAACCTTCCCAGCGTGGCAAGAGAGTGTTTAATGACAGGGATTTTGTTGAATCCGTGCGGAGTCAATTTGAACAGCGTGGCACTTTATCTGACAAGCAGATGGCCGCCCTGCGCCGGGTCCTTGCAAATTATGTTGCGGAAGTGGAGGGACTGTCGGCTGTATTGGAAGAGGCCGGTGAGGTGCAGGAAGATTTTGGAACCTGCCCGCAATGCGGCAAGCCCCTGACCAAGCGCTATATGAGGCGTGGCGGCCAGAGTTCCACATTCCTGGGATGCTCTGGGTATCCCAAATGCCGTTTTACAAAAGACATGCAGAAAAA
>JAZURH010000279.1:0-24165 GCA_045606125.1 Lentisphaeria bacterium
CTATATGACCGGAAAACGGATTGCCATAATGAATTCAGTTGACATGTGGGGTGTACAGAGGCTTCTGGACAATCCCGCCGCCAACTTTGTGTATATTGACGGTGATGTGACACGGGATTCCTTTGTGGCGGGAGTAAGAGCCGGACATACCATTGCCGCATGTCATTTCATGGAGGCGGACATTACTCTGGATGATGCATTGCCGGGAGACGAGGTTTCACTGGCGGATGCTCAGAAGGGAACGGTTCACATTCATGCTCTGGCATCTGACGGCGTCAAATGCGTTCAGGTCAGGGTCTATTCGGCGGATAAGCTGATAGCCTGTGTTGATGTGGATTCTCAGGCAGTTGACCTGGATGTGTCCCTGGAAGGCAAGTATCTTGACAAGTTTGTACGCGTTGAGATAGAGGGCGTGCATATTGGTTTTGTGGATTCAGGCGACAACAGGGATAAAAACGGCATGCCCACGGCTACAGCTTACATGGATGAGATTACTCCTGCCAAGCGTGAGTTCTCGCCTTTGGCATTGTCCACTCCCTTCTACCTTGTTTAAATTACAGCATGATGCAATCCCGTCTGGAGCGCATTGTAATGGAGCGTTTTATGTTCAGTAGAATATCGGCGTTTTTATTGATTTGTGCGGCTGCTGTCTGCAGTGCTGTTGACTATCGTGATTTTCAGCCTGCGGACAGCGGTAGAACCGGTGAGAACGTGGAATGGAACATAAGTTATGTCTTCAACAAGAAGGATACATCCGGCGCTCCGCGGGTGATGGTCATAGGGGATTCAATATGCAATGGATACAGCGGAATGCTGCGTAAAAAGCTTGGAAAAAAGATGAACTTTTCATTCTGGGCCAGCAGCCTGTGTGTCCGTGATCCCCTGTATCTGAAGACATTGGATCTGGTTCTTGACAAGCCGGGTGCCGACATAGTGATGTTCAACAATACACTTCATTCAGGAAGCGGCAATGACGAAGCCTGGCGCATTGCTTTCCGGCAGGCGCTTAAGTTCATCTGTGCCAAACTTCCTGAAGCGAAGGTGCTTGTCGTAAATGGTACTCCTCTGAGGGATGATTCCCCGTGGGTTGTTGAAAAGAACGCAATAGCCGCTGAAACAGCCGCTGAATTGAAGCTGCCTCTGGTTGATCTTTACGGCTTCTGCCATGGATGGGACAGAAAGACGGCATGGCGGGATAGGTATCATTTTTCAGCGGAATATATTGCTAAGCAGGCGGATTTCATGGCCGGTGAGATTCTCAGAGCCGCCGGCTTGTCGGAAGGCGGGAGCAAGGTGATTCAGAAAGGAACGGAAACCGGTCCTGACGGTAAATTGGATTGAGGTTCTGCATCAGGTACGGTTCATGGTTTTGAACCGTTCTGATTCAAAATATTTTCATTTGGAGGAAAATAGATGTGCAATGCAGTTGACTATCGTGATTTTCAGCCTGCGGACAGCGGCAGAACCGGCGAAAATATAGAGTGGAGCATAAACTACGCATATAACAAGAAGGATACTTCAGGTGCCCCGCGGGTGATTGTCATCGGAGATTCCATTTGCAATGCTTACAGTGATATGCTGCGCAAGGAAATAGGCGGAAAAATGAACTTTTCGTATTGGGCGAGCAGCCTTTGCGTAAGGGATCCCCTGTATTTCAAGACACTGGATCTGGTGCTTGATGGTCCCCGCCCCGATCTGGTCATATTCAATAACATACTTCATTCAGGAAAAGGCAATGACGATGCCTGGCGCATTGCATTCCGCCAGGCGCTGCTTTTCATAATGGCCAAGCTGCCTGAGGCAAAGGTCGCCGTGCTGAACGGCACTCCCATGAGGGCTGATGAGGAATGGGTCGTTGAAAAGAATGCGATTGCCGCGGAAGTGGCTGCCGAACTGGAACTTCCGCTGGTGGACCTGTATGGATTCTGCTATGGGTGGGACAGGGAAACTGCCTGGCGTGACGCATGTCATTTTTCTATTGAATATGTTGAAAAGCAGGCCGGGTTCATGGGGGAAAAGATACTTGCCCTTGCCGGTTTGTCTGATGGCACGGATAATGTGGTGCAGAAAGGAACGGCACTTGGCCCCAATGGAAGGCTGGACTGACGATGACTGCGATAACGACTGAATACAGAGTCCCGTATGCGGATACGGATCAGATGGGCTTTGTGTATTACGCCAACTATCTTATGTATTTCGAGAGGGGGCGAAATGAGCTTATGCGGGCCATGGGGTTCACCTACAGGGAATTGGAATCCCTGGGTATAGGTCTTCCAGTGGTGGAGTGCAATGTAAAATACCGCATGCCTGCAAAGTATGATGATGTTTTGACAATACATGCTGAGTTTTCGGAGTTCAGGAAACTGCAGCTGGTGGTGTCCTGCAAAGTGATGCGTGGAGATGAACTTCTTGCAGAAGGTTTTACCCGGCATGCATTCATAGATTTGAAAACGGGGCGTCCTGTGCGCATCCCGGATGATGTGCGGGCAAGATTCGAGAGTTTCTATAATTGATGCCATTCTATGATAAGGGAGTGACAAAATGAAGACATGGGTATTGTATTCTGCCATTGCGCTGTTTGTTTTATCCGGGTGCGTCATGTTCCGGGGTGATGCAGTCTCGCAGGCAAAGAGTATGATAGATTCCGGAAAGGCGGAATGTGTTATTGTGAAGGATGGCAGAATTGTCGTGACAGAGCGGGGCAGGGGAGTCAGTCCGCTTCTTAATGTGCATGACAGGCATGCGGATGAAATGCGGGGAGGCATTGTTGTTGACAAAGTAATAGGCAGGGCTGCAGCGTTCATTGCCGTATCAGGTGGAGCGTCCCATGTCTACGGCCGCATAATGAGTGAAGATGCGGTTGTGCTTTTGAAGAAAAACAGCATAACTGTTTCGTACGGCACCCTTGTCCCAAGAATACTTAATTACAAGCGGGATGGACTTTGCCCTCTGGAACAGTCTGTTATCGGACTTGAAAATGCGCCTGAAGCATTGGAGGCTCTCAGGAAACGCATAGCATCATTTAAAAAATAGGTGGTCTGAAAATGAAGAAAAGCGATTTGCTGGCAGTTGTAATACTTGCGCTTTCTGCAGTGCTTTTTGTGGCAGGAGTATGCAGGAAGATAAGCCATTCCAGGCAGGGACAGCAGGAGCGCAAAACATTGGCTGTAATTCCCAAGGGGACTGCGAATATGTGGTGGGATACGGTGCGTCTTGGCGCATTGGCCGCAGCTGATAAGGGAGGTGCTGATATAATATGGACAGGTCCTGAAATGGAAACGGACCGTGAAAAGCAGATACAAGCCGTTGATGACATGCTGGTGAAGAATGTTGATGCAGTCGTGCTGGGACCCAACGATTTTAATGCACTGGCTCGTTCGGTGGATAAAATAAAAGAGAAGGGCATACCCTGCATAATAATAGATTCACCGGTCAATTCGGAAAGATACGATGCGTTTGCAGGAACTGACAACTACAGCGGTGGTGCAGAGGCTGCCCGCAGGCTTGGTGCCGCCCTCAATGGACGCGGCACTGTTATTCTTACTCATTTTGTACAGAACTCTGCATCCACGGAAGAGAGGGCAAGAGGCTTCAAGGAAACATTGAAGGCAGAGTTTCCGAACATAAGCCTTGCGGCTGAACAGTATACTTTGGGTACTGTGGAGGATGCCAGGCAGAAGACGGCGGACATGCTTACAAAGCTGGGGAATGTGGATGGAATGTTCGCAGTGAATCACCCCGCGTCTGTCGGTGCGTACAAGGCTCTGCAGACCAGTGGTCGCTGCGGAAAGATAAAGTATGTTGGCTTTGATTCGGATCCGGTTTTGCTTGAGGGAATAGAGCGGGGGGAAGTTGAGGCTCTTATTGTTCAGAATCCCTTTGAGATAGGCTATCGTGGCGTAGAGCTTGCTCTTGCCATGCTTTCAGGCAAAAAACTGGAAAGGAATAACAATGTTCCCAGCATGATTGTGGATTCAGGCAATCTTGCCGATATGAAAAAGCGTTTCCCCAGTGCCCTGGGGCTGTGAGGCGGCTTTGTTTTTCAGGAGGACCGGAATATGGGTGAAGTTATACTTGAGATGCGGGGTGTGTCCAAGTCATTTGGTTCCGTTTCTGTGCTGAAGAATGTTTCCTTTGAATTGCGCAGAGGCAGCGTTCATGCCATCTGCGGGGAGAACGGCGCGGGAAAATCCACTTTGATGAAGATATTGTCCGGTCTTTATCCAGCTGATACCGGAGAGATATTTCTGGATGGAAGAAAATATTCCCCGGCTGGCCCTGAGGATGCGCTTGCCATGGGCGTTGCAATGATCTATCAGGAACTTGATCTGGCGCCGGAATTGACTGTGGCGGAAAATATTTTTCTTGGTTCGGAAATAATGAAGTTCGGGTTCATGCTGGACCATGAAGAGATGCTTGCCAGGACCGGGGCGCAGATCATGGAACATGGTTTTTCCCTGCGTCCGGATGCGCTTGTAAAGGATCTGAGCGTGGGAGAGGCGCAGATCGCCGAGCTTCTCAAAGCTCTGCACAGGAACGCCAGGATAATAGTGATGGATGAACCCAGCAGCGCACTTTCAGGCGCTGAGACGGAACTGCTGTTCAACATCATAGAAAGGCTCAGGGAAAAGGGCATTGCCATAATCTACATAACCCACCGCATGGAAGAGATCGGACGGCTTGCCGACTATGTGTCGATTCTGCGGGATGGCGAAATGGTATGCAGCTGTCTGGCTGCGGAAATAGATGTGACGGGAATAATACGCCATATGGTCGGCAGGGAGATCGGGGATTTTTATCCTGAACGCAAAGCCTGCATAGGCGATGTGATCTTTTCCGTGAAGGATCTCTGTGATGGCGGCAAGGTGTCCGGAGTTTCATTTGAATTGCGTTCAGGCGAGATAGTCGGCATGGCCGGGCTTGTCGGCGCGGGGCGCACTGAGGTGGCAGAGGCCATATTCGGTGTGACATCGGCAGTGAAAGGCACAGTTGAAATAGATGGAAAACCGCTTCTGAAACGGGATCCTGCATTGTGCATACGCAGCGGAATCGGATATTTGACTGAGGACAGAAAGCGCAGCGGACTTTGTCTGGGGCTGCCCTGCGCATGGAACATAACTCTGCCGAATCTTGAAAAGCTTGGGATGGGAGTGTTCATTGATCTGGCAAAGGAGCTTCAGGCTGCACGCATTGCCGGAGATGATGTGACCACCCGCTGGAATGATCCCATGGCAGCGGCTGAAACTCTTTCCGGCGGCAATCAGCAGAAGTTGCTTCTTGCCAGATGGCTGATGGCCGAAAGCCGCGTACTTATATTTGACGAGCCCACCAGAGGCGTGGATGTGGCGGCCAAAAAGGAGATTTACACCATACTCGGCAAACTGGCGGAGGCGGGAAAGGCAATACTGCTGATTTCCTCCGAACTGCCTGAGATACTTGGAGTGTGCGATCGCATTCTTGTGATGAAGGACGGAAAACTTACCGCCGATATGCCGGGTGAAGGGGCAACCCAGGAAAAAATAATGAAATATGCAGCTGTCTGAGGAGTAGGACAATGAACAAATACGCAAAACATCTTCTGCCTTTCAGTTCCCTTATTTTTATTTTCTCCCTGTGGACTTTTTTGGTGCCGGATACATTCCTGAGCGTAAACAACCTGTCCAATGTGCTTACCCGTTCAACGGCAAACGGCATTATGGCAGCGGGAATGACATTTGTTATAATAACTTCCGGAATTGACCTTTCTGTTGGTTCAATGCTGGCAATGACGGGCATGCTGGGCTCAATTGTCATGCTTATCCTGGGCGGTGGAAACTGGGCCGGCATTTGTTCCGGCGCATTTGTGGACATGGGACTGCTTCCCATGCTTGCCGGGACTCTTGCTGCCATAATCATCGGTGCCGTATGCGGCGTGTTCAACGGAGTCTGTATAACCAGACTAAAGCTTGCGCCCTTCATTGTGACTCTTGGTTCCATGAGCATATTCCGTGGTGTGTCCTACGTCCTCAATGACGGCAAGCCCTTTGCCATTTCAGCCTATACATGGCTTGACACAGGGCGTTTTCTTGGCGTTCCATCCTCAATATGGATTTTTGCCCTGGTACTTCTGGGGTGCGGATTTCTTCTCAAGCATACCAGGTTCGGCCGTTATGTGTACGCCATAGGCTCGAATGCGGCAACTGCTTTCCATGCCGGAATAAATGTGAAGCGGGTGCTTGTGTATGTCTATGCACTTATGGGGGCGTTGACCGGACTGGCGGCAATGATATACAGCAGTCGTTCCAGCTCGGCACAGCCTTCCGCCGGACTTTCTATGGAACTTGATGTGGTGGCGGCTGTGATCATTGGCGGATGCCCACCCTCCGGTGGACGGGGAAATATGATAGGGACGCTGATTGGAACGCTGCTTATCAGCTTTCTCCGCAACGGACTTACGCTTCTTGGCGTTTCCACCAATATACAGCTTATTGTCATTGGTTTTATTATAATCTTTGCCGTTACAGCAGACCAGATCGCTGCAAAAAAGGAGGCATAGGATATGAAGCCCGGAAGCGGCGGATGAAAATTGAGGTCAAGTAACAAAGAATAAGAAATAATTCACGCAGGATTCCTGCGTATGACAGAAAAGGCTTTTGCGAAACATTTGCAAAGGCCTTTTTTTCTTAATGTGAAATTTTTAACATATACGGAGACAAGATATTAGAATGTCTAAGTAAATCAACATCGTGAGGCGTTAAATTCAGATAAAAATCAGGTTGATGGGAGAGACGGGGATGTTAATGACGGGGGCTTTTATAGAAAAGCCGCTGGAAGTGTGCGAAGCCGGACTGCATCTGCAGCAGAATTGGGAAGAAGCACACCGGAGCCAGGTCGCAAGGGCAGGTGTTTGCAGGAATCAACGACTGCGACCTTAGAGTCGCAGATTACTCATGATCTTGTTATATGGTTGTGATACCTGGAGGATTTTTGCTGAAAAAACAGCGTCTTCTATCCGCAGGTATTGTTGATTATCCTCTGCATAATCAAGCGCATCTGCGACAATAGTTTCAATAGACAGTATGATATCATACGCAAGACGAATTCAGTCTCAGTAAAAGCTGTGATATAATTACAATTGGCACTGAATTGAGGTACATTATTTTCTCTTCGGCGTTGAAAAAATGGCACGTGAGGTTAAATTAGGGCGCTTTTAAGGATATTTTCTGTTAAATAGATCATTAAGTAACTTGAAAGGAGAATTTGAACATGGCAAGCAGTGAAAACATGAAGTGCCCCCATTGCGGTTGCAAAGTGTCCTTGCGTGAAGTTGAAAAGGAAGAGGGCGATTGCCCGGAATGCGGACAGCCCCTGGTAGTTTCAAGTCTTCTGGATGATTTTGATGCGGATGACGAAGAATACGATGATATGGATTCGGCGGACTTCGATGACATGGACTTCGATGATTATGACGACGAAGACTATGATGACGAAGATGACGACTTCGATGATTACGAAGATGATGAAGACTATGACGAGGATGACGAGGATTATTGAGCATGGTAATGTCCTTATAGGGGCATGACTGGCGCTTCCGGAGGCGTTGGCTTTTATGCCGCGCTCCGGAGCAGGAGGTTTTATTAAGTGGAGAAGGATAGCACCGCGTTTATTCCAAAATATGGTGACGATGATATCAAGACTCTTGATTTCATGGAGCATATAAGGACCCGTCCCGGAATGTATATAGGGCGACTGGGTAATGGTGAGCATCAGGATGATGGTATATATGTGCTGTTGAAAGAAGTTATAGACAACAGCGTTGATGAGTTTACCGTAGGCTCCGGAAAAAAGATTGAAGTTACAGTGGAGGAAGACGGTACAGCTTCTGTAAGGGATTATGGACGGGGAATCCCTCTTGACAGCGTGGTCGCCTGCGTTTCAAAGATGAATACCGGCGGCAAATTCAATACTGGAGCTGACGGTCGGCCCGCCCCATTCGCATGTTCCATTGGTCTTAACGGTGTCGGTTTGAAGGCGGTAAATGCCCTTTCAGACAGTTTTATCGTGACTTCCAGACGGGAGGGAAAATATTGCCGTGCTGAGTTCAGCAATGGTGTGCTGGTTGCAGAGAAGAGGGGCGAATCTGATGAACCAGCCGGCACTGAAATAAAGTTCCATCCATCGGAAAAGCTGTTTACTGGTTTTCATTTTGACACCAGGCACATTCTTCCCCGCCGCATGTCCAACTATGCCTGGCTTAATTCCGGACTTGCCATAATTTTCAACGGCGAACGCTATTATTCCAGGCGGGGACTGCTTGATTTGCTTGAGTCTAAGGTAAATGAGGGAACTACCCTTTATCCTGCCATACATTACAAATCCGAAAGGGTGGAGTTTGCGTTTACCCATACGGCAAGCTTTGATGAGAGTTATTACTCTTTTGTTAATGGCCAGTATACCAATGATGGCGGCACTCATCTTTCAGCCTTCAAGGAAGGTTTGCTGAAGGCGGTGAATGAGATTTCACCCAAGAAGCAGGAAGCCGTCGATGTGAGGGACGGCATAGTGGGCGTTGTGTCTGTCCGCATACCGGAACCTATGTTTGAATCCCAGACCAAGAACAAGCTTGGCAATGCGGATTTGAAGGGCTGGATGGTCAACGAGGTTTCATCCGCCATACTTGAGTTCCTTTACAAAAATCCTGAAGTTCGTCAGGTTCTGCTGGAGAAAATAAGCCAGAATGAGGCAGTCCGCACCAAAATCCAAAATGTCAGGAAGGAGGCTAAGGAGCAGGCAAAGAAGACGGTTCTCAGGGTCCCGAAATTGAGGGATTGCAAATTCCATCTTAATGAACTCGAGAACCGCAAAAGAGAGGATGACAGGCGCAAATGCTCTGAATCGGTTATCTTCCTTACAGAAGGTGATTCAGCAGCCTCGAACATGATCAAGGCCAGGGATCCGGAGACCCAGGCAGTTTTCCCGTTGAGAGGAAAGCCCCTTAACTGCTTTTCCAAAGGCAAGGATACCATATACAAGAATGAGGAACTTTACTTTATTGTCCAGGCCCTGGGCATTGAGAAGGACTTGGAGGAATTAAGGTATTCAAAAATAATCATTGCATCCGATGCGGATGTGGATGGATTTCATATCCGTCTTCTGATCATAACATTTTTCCTTATGCTGTTCCAGCCTCTTGTGCTTTCAAATCACCTTTTCATTCTGGAAACGCCACTTTACCGGGTCCGCAATAAGAAAAAGACAATTTACTGCTTTACGGATGCGGAAAGAGACCAGGCATTGAAGGAACTGGGAAAAAACTGCGAGATGACACGATTCAAGGGACTGGGTGAAATATCGCCCAATGAGTTCAAGCCCTTTATTCAGGAAGGCATGAGGCTGCTCCCCGTGACAGTAGACAATATAGGGGACATTGAGTCCATACTGCGTTTCTACATGGGGGCAAACACACCGTCCAGGCGGAATTACATTCTTGACAATCTGCTGTCGGATATTGTGATTTGATTTTGCACGGGAACAGCGGAGTACATAATATGAGCGAAGATGATATACATATTGAGGATGAAATCCTGGAAGAAGACTCTCTGGTTGACGGCGAAGATATGGCATTGCCCGAGGATGACGGTGGAAATGGACTGCGCAATTTCTTTGCGGAATGTTATGTGCAGTATGCGTCCTATGTGGTCAGGGACAGGGCAATCCCTGATGTTGATGACGGCTTGAAGCCGGTTCAGCGCAGGATACTTCACTGCATGTATCGCATTGATGACGGCCGCTATAATAAGGTTGCCGGCGTAGTTGGTGATACTATGCACTATCACCCCCATGGCGACCAGTCCATATACGGCGCACTTGTGGTTTTGGCCAACAAGGAATATTTCATAGACAGGCAGGGGAACTTCGGTGATATAATAACCGGTCTTGGGGCAGCAGCACCCCGTTACATTGAGTGCCGTCTCACCCAGATGGCAAAAGAGACCATGTTCAATCCGGATATCACTGATTTTGTGGACACTTATGATGGCCGTTCCAAAGAGCCTGTGCGGCTGCCTGCAAAAGTGCCGGCGCTTCTTATGCTGGGTTCCAAGGGCATTGCTGTCGGTATGTCCACCCACATATTCTCCCATAACTTCCGTGAACTTATTGAGGCAGAAATAAAGAGTTTGCATGGTGAGCCCTTTACTGTGCTGCCGGATTTCCAGCAGGGCGGCCTTATGGATGCAAGCGACTATGATGACGGCAGGGGAAAAATCAAGGTTCGTGCCAGAATAGAAGCTGAGGGAGACAAGAAACTGATAATCCGTGAAGTTCCACCGGATACAACCACCGAGACTCTTATAGCTTCCATAGAGGCGGCTGCCAAACGCAAAAAGGTAAAGCTTGCCGGAATAAACGATTATACATCTGAGAATGTGTGCATAGAAATCAGTCTTCAGCGGGGCATATATGCGGAGGAGACCCTGAAGGAACTCTATGCCTACACAGACTGCGAAAAGGAAATATCTTCCGATCTTCTTGTCATCAAGGACGATGTTCCTACTATGATGACTGTCTCTGAGATAGTCAAGCGCAATGCAGACAAGCTCCGTGAATATCTGGGCAGGGAACTACAGCTTGAAATAGACAGACTTCTTGAGAAGATACTGAGCAAGACACTTGCGCAGATATTCGTTGAGAACAGGATTTACAAGAGAATCGAAAAATGCGGCAGCATAGAGGAGATTTTCAGCGAGACCAGGAAAGGTCTTGAAAAATTCATAGATAAACTGCACCGGGAAATAACCGATCAGGATATTGAACAGCTTCTGCAGATACCTATCCGCAGGATTTCAGCTTTTGATATAGCCCGCAACGAGCAGGAAATAGCCGAACTGCGTACCAGACATGACGAGTGTAAGAACAATCTTGAGCGTCTTACTGACTTTACTGTGGCATATCTCCGTGCTCTCCTGGACAAGTACGGAGATATGTTCCCGCGCAGAACCGAAATAACTGGAATTACAACGGTGAATGCCAGGGAAGTTGCCCGCAGGGATGTGAAGGTCTACTTTGATAAATTGGGGCACTTTATTGGAACCAATGTCAAACCGTCAAGCAAAGATGCCGCTCCGCTTGTGGTGACTGAGTTTGATAAATTGACCATAATGCGGATGGATGGAACATGCTGCGTAATGGATATTCCTGAGAAGGAGTATGTGGGGCAGACCAAATATCTTTTCCAGACAGACAAGGAACAGGTGTATTCTATTCTTTATCGCAACAAGAAAGAGGGTACATGGTTTGCCAAGCGTTTCAGGATAGGGCAGTATACTTTGGGAAAGGAATACCATCTTATCCCGCCGGACTGCGTGATAGAAAAACTTTATACCAATTCCGGCGTTGTGCTTGAGCTTGAGATAAAGTCCGCCCATCGCAGGCTTACAAAGACAATAACGGTGGATTTTGATACATATCCGTTGCGTTCCAGAGAGGCAAAGGGATTCAAGCTTACATCCTATGACGTGCTTGATATCAAAGTGGTGAATAAGGGTAGTGAAAATGCTCCTGTCGCCTGCGATGAACAGAACATGGAAAATAAAACCACTGAAAAGGCAGAAGCACCTGAAAAGGCAGAAGCACCTGAAAAGGCAGAAGCACCTGAAAAGGCAGAAGCACCTGAAAAGGCAGAAGTACCTGAAAAGGCAGAAGTACCTGAAAAGACTGAAAAGCAGAAGAAGTCTGATAGAGAAACTAAATACAAGCAGACATCTTTTTTCTTTGACGAGTGATCGTTTTACCGGTCGTTTTTCGGCAGGGACGCATTGACAAGATGGCAGGCGACGGTTCTTCCGTCGTCTGTTTTTTTCATTTCAGGTCTTGTTTTCCTGCATATTTCCGTGCTGTGGGGGCACCTGTCAGCAAATGCGCATCCTTCGGGGAGTTTCATCAGGGATGGTACATGCCCGGGTATATGCTCCAGGCGTTTTGCGTCCCTGTTAAGCGCCGGGATAGATCGCATCAGTCCTCTTGTATATGGATGCAGCGGATCTGCGAATATTTCTCTGACCGGTCCGGACTCTACTATGCGGGATGCGTACATCACTGCCATATCATCGCACATTTCCCATATTACGCCCATGTCATGGGTTATGAGAAGAAGTCCCGAATCCTTTCCACGCACATTTCCCATGAGTTCAAGTATCTGGGCTTGTATTGTTACATCAAGTGCGGTAGTGGGCTCATCTGCAATTATCAGTTTCGGATGCAGGGCAAGAGCCATGGCGATCATCACTCTCTGGCGCATTCCCCCAGAAAGTTCAAATGGGTATGATCTGAATGCTGTTGCCGGTATGCCCACCTTCACCAGCCATTCATGTGCCTGCTGCAATGCTTCCCGGCGACTGACTGCTGTGTGGAGCATGAAGGTTTCCGCCACCTGCGTATCCACTTTTACAAGAGGGGAAAGGGCTGTCATGGGCTCCTGGAATATTACGCCTATGTCCTTGCCCCTTATGGCCCGCATTTTGTCTTCCTTCAATTTCAGAATGTCAACTCCGTCCAGCAGTATTTCTCCAGATGTTATTCGTCCCGGCGGCTGCGGTATAAGGCGTGGAATGCTCATGCAGCTGACTGATTTTCCGCAACCTGATTCACCCACCAGACCAAGAGTGCGTCCTCTTTTTAGAGTAAAGCTTACATCTCCGGCAGCCTGGAGTATTCCTTCCTCAGTGTCAAAACTGACATTAAGGTTCCGGACTTCCAGCAGTGGGCTTATTTCCGTATTCTGATTTTGTCCGGAATGATCTTTCATTTCTGTTTTTTATCGGGGAATGTGCAGGATTGAACGGAAATGACCTTAAGCCCCGTGGAATCTTCGCTTAAGGTCCCTGTAAACATCAGAGTTGCCTGATTGTATGCCATTTTCTGCAGGCGTTTAACCGTCTTACGGTTGTTGATGGTGTACTCTTCGCCATTTTCCAGCGTGACTGAAAGTGCCGCTGTTCCATCTGAGCAAAGTTCATCGGATACATCGAGCTGTCCTTTTACGGTTATTATTTTTTCTTCGTCATTCATTTAAGGCCTCCTTTCCCCTTTTGAATGGCTGGTGTGTCAATGGTTTTGAGCGTTGATACACGGCATGCCATCAGACTTTTATGAAACCGTATTCTTCCTCTGCCCCAATGGCTGCAGATTCTTCTTTTGAGTTTTCCCGGGATGAATTGTTCCAGTTGACTGTCATATTTTTTCTTTTCTTTTGATATTACTGTATGTAAATCTGCGTTACCGTAGAGGACTTATTATAATACTTCATTTTTTTGGGTTTTCAATACGCTTGAGCAAAAGCAGAGGGAAACAATGGCATAAATGGGGCTGATGGAAGTTTTTTTATTTCTGATGCAATTTCAAAACTACCATTGAAATACTCTTTTTATTGCCCGTTTTACTCTGTTTATTATTATCTTTAAATGAAAAAATAAAAATAGAAACTGTGGTAAATATGCTGAAAAACAGTTCCATTGGTTCCATCAGTCCTATTTATCTCATTATTTTGTAAAAAACGGGCAAAATAGCGTGGAATGTGCGGTGAATGAGGTATATTAAATGAAAAGTTATTATTTAGTGTAGAAATCCGTGCCGGGAGGCATTATGCAAATGGAAGATGTAAAGCGCATATATTGTGATTATCTGATTATTGGTTCCGGTCTTGCCGGTCTTACAGCCGCTCTGGAGGCAGCCAAGTACGGTAAAGTGATCGTTGTGACGAAAGCCTCTGAAGAACAGTGCAACACCAGACATGCGCAGGGCGGCATAGCCTGTGTGATCGATCATGATGACACATTTGAGGCTCATATTGCCGATACTCTGGCAGCAGGTGCCGGTCTCTGCCATCCCGATGTGGTGAGGGACATTGTCAAGGCGGGTCCGGCACGGGTTCGTGATCTGGAAAAATATGGTTTGCGTTTTACCCGCCGCGGAGAAGTCAGAGAGACTCATTCCACAGCCGAGGCCAATGAATTTGATCTGGGGCGCGAAGGCGGCCACAGCGCCTGGCGTGTCCTTCACGCCGGAGACATCACCGGCAGGGAAGTCAGTGATGTACTTCTTGCCCGCTGTCATGAAAATGAAAACATCCAGATACTTGAATATCATCTTGCGGTTGATCTTATCACATACAGGCACTTTGAGTTTGAGGGGGATAACAGGTGCTATGGCGCCTATGTGATGGATGTCAAAAGCCAGGAAATAAAGACATTCCTCAGCAAGTACACACTTCTTGCCACAGGCGGCGCAGGCAAGGTCTACCTCTGCACATGCAATCCTGATGTGGCCTGCGGGGACGGAGTTGCCATGGCATACAGGGCAAGTGCTGAAATAGCAAATATGGAGTTCTATCAGTTCCATCCTACGATTCTGTATCATCCGCAGGCCAAGTCCTTCCTTATCAGCGAAGCCGTGCGCGGTGAAGGCGCTGTGCTGAAGATACGCAGAAATGGAGAATATGTGGAGTTCATGCAAAACTACCACAAGCTGAAGAGTCTTGCCCCCAGGGATATTGTGGCAAGGGCCATTGATAATGAGCTTAAGAGGACAGGTGAGGAATGTGCGTGGCTTGACATACGCCACAAATCCGAGGAGTTTCTGCGCAAGCGTTTCCCGAATATTTTCAATGAATGCCTCAAGTTCGGAATAAACATGGCGACAGATCTGATACCTGTCGTGCCGGCGGCCCACTATTGCTGCGGCGGGGTGCGCACGGATGTGAACGGTGTCACAAGCGTGACGGGGCTTTATGCAGTTGGAGAAGTTGGATGCACTGGACTTCATGGAGCAAACCGCCTTGCTTCAAACAGCCTGCTGGAGGCCATGGTGGTCGGTTACAATGCTGTGCATCATACAGTTGAACATCCTCTTGTGGAGCCGCAGATATCTCCGGACAAGGTTCCGGACTGGCAGAGGGGAAATGCGGTCAACTCAGATGAAATGATTGTCATAGCCCACAACTGGGATGAGATTCGCCGTTTTATGTGGGACTATGTGGGCATAGTCCGTACTCACAAGCGGCTTGAGCGTGCAAAGAACCGCATCAGGATGCTTCGTCTTGAAATAGAAAAGTATTATTGGAACTTCCTGTTGACGCCTGACCTGATAGAATTGCGCAATCTGGCATCAGTTGCGGAAATGATAATCGACTGCGCCATGGCAAGGCAGGAAAGCAGGGGGTTGCACTATAATCTGGACTATCCGCCTACGGAGGCAGCTGAAAATGTTCCCAGGGACACTATAATCAGAAAGCCCCTCAAGCCTATGGTGTGGTTCCAGACTGTTGATGTGGACAAATGAGGAGTCGTGGCATGCGCAGCTTAGAAGAAGTAAAGTCAGCAGTTTTCGCTGCAATTGAAGCGGAAAAAGACGAAATCATTGAAATAGGCAGGCATATCTGGAAGAATCCGGAGCCAGGCTACAAGGAATATCGTACATCGGCTTATCTTGCGGACAAGTTGCGCTCCATGGGGCTGAATGTGCGTACCGGCCTTGCTGTCACCGGTTTCAGAGCCGATATTGACACCGGACGCCCCGGACCGACACTTGCCATAATGGGTGAACTTGATTCCCTGGTAATACCCAATCATCCTGAAGCTGATAAAGCGACCGGCGCAGTTCATGCCTGCGGTCACAATGCCAGTGCCGCGTCCATCGTTGGTACTGCAATAGGTCTTCTAAAATCCGGTGTGCTGGAGGATATGTGCGGAAAAATCGCCTTGATTGCCACGCCAGCTGAAGAAGGAATTGAGATGGATTTCAGGAAATCATTGATTCAGGAGGGCCGTATAGCTTCTGTTGCGGGCAAGCCTCAGATGATAAGAGAGGGCGTGTTCGATGATGTTGACCTTGCGTATATGACACATCTCAGCGGTCGTTTCGGATTTAATGACCACAATGGATCCGTCCTCAAAAGAGTGGTTTTCAAAGGAAAGAGCTGCCATGCAGCCTCTCCCCAGAATGGCATCAATGCTCAGAATGCCATTGCTCTGGCAATGCATGCAATTGCCTTGATGCGGGAACATTACAGTGCATCGGACAAGGTGCGCATACACGGAATTGTCAACTACTGCGGGGATTCATCCAATGTGATACCTGATGAGGCCCGGATGGAGTATATGCTCCGGGCACCCTCGATAGATGAACTTCTCACAGTAAGCGAACGCTTTGACAAGGCTGTTATATATTCGGCCAAGGCGGTTGGCTGTGAATGTGCAGTCGATACCATAAGCGGATATATGCCTTTGTTCGATAATATGAAGATGGGCAAGGTCATGCGCAGTACAGTTGAGGACATTGCGCCCGGTGCCCCATTTGATGAAAATGGTTTATTTTTCAGTTCCTGCACTGACATGGGTGATGTGGCAACCATAGTTCCCGGTGTTCACGGATATTGCCCGGGATGCTCAGGCAATTCCCATGGATGCAACTATATGATAAGCGATGAATATTCGGCATACATCACAATGTCAAGGCTTAATGCAGGCATGTGCGTCAATCTTTTGTATGGAGATGCAGCCATCGGAAAGGAAATCGCCGCTGACAGGGAAGGGCTTCTGTCCATACCTGAGTTCATTGATGTCATTGATCGTCTCAACAGCAGTATAACAAGCGATGCAATGGGATAAGATCCATTGACTTGAAATGTGTCAGGACCTGCGGAAAATCGAAAGTTCCGACAGGTCCTGTTTTTTGAATTCATCGTATTTTACAGCAGTATTGTCTGCTCTATGTTTCTGCCTTCAAGAAAGTGTTTTATATTCCATTCTGTGATATGCCATCCTTTTCTGTCCGCCAGATAGTTTATGCATGAGATGGAGGCATTCCCGGCTATCGGGATCTTGTTGTTGTCTGCGATTATTCCGGTAGCCATTCTGAATATTCTCTGCATGGCTCCGCCGTGAGTGCAGATCAGGATTGTCTTGCCGGGATTCTGTTTTGCAGTCATTTCCATGAAAGACTGCACCCTTGCCTGGAACTCATGTCTTGTTTCTCCGTTGGGGATGGCCACATCCGCATTTTCCATTGTGAAGCATTTCATCAGTTCAGGGCATGTGCTGTGAATGTCATTTAGATTCATGCCCTGAAAATCTCCAAGTTTCCATTCCCTCAGTTCCGGAGTGAACTTAATTTCAAGTTCTGGATGGTATTTAGTTGCTATTTGCGCTGTTCTGACTGCCCGTTTCAAATCGCTGGAAAAGACCATGTCTATTTTGAAGTCTTTGAGATATTCAGCGGCGCACTCCGCCTGCATTATGCCGGTTTTGTCCAGATCATAGTCAAGCCATCCCTGAAGTACCCTGAGCTTGTTGGCTTCTGTCTGACCATGGCGCAGAAGCATAAATCTGACATTGTCGTCCATTTTATAAAAATCCGTTATTTAAAAGTTGATGATTGCTTGCTTTAATGCCGTAAAGAACCGGGAAATATTTTATTTTTGAGGGTTCTTTATGTACATTTTCGAGAGCTGATCGATGCAGAACTGCATTACGAATGGAGCCGCTTTTCCCTGTTTCACCAAATCAAGAAACTGCAGTTCCGGCGTATTTTCCGTCACTGTCCTCTGGGGAAGTGACAGATCAAATACCCATCCGTCCCAGTTCTGGTAAACGGGTATGAAACCGTTTTTCCAGAAATATTCCGCAAATACGCCTTCAAGCAGATGAACATACAAATATCTGGATCTGTAGGCTTTGCTGAACTCGGCCGGCGTATGTGGTATGCCCTGACGGGCGTCTCCTACCAGCCTCAGCAGTTCGGGCGTATGTTTCCATGTGAATGCCGGATCAAGCCCCCAGCTGAAACGGTATTTCGGCATTGCATAATATAATCCCGGAAATGATGACCACATTGCATTGCCTATTACAGTTCCTTCCGGGATGCCCGTGTCCTCTGCCCATTGTGCCACGCCGAAGGAAGGAAGTTCACCCATACCCTCGTAGGGCAGTCTTGAAGTGTAGTAGAACATTGCAATGACGCATGCCAGAGAAAGCAGGACCGCTGGTATCCATGGGCGTTCTGCCTTTGCCTTGTTGCTTTCTTTTGCACTCATTGAGCGGACTTTGTCTGCGGTCACAGCAAAAAGCATGCAGGTCGGGATAAGGGCATATTCATTGAACCGGAAGAAGATAATTGCGCAGATAATGTTCATGGCGGCTGCCAGGACAAGACCGTTGAATGATACATTGTCTTTCCAGTTCTGACCAAAGAAGACGGTTCTGTTTTTTATTAGCAGGAATGCAGTCAGCAATATCATTGCAGGATATGTGAAATAGTGGGTCGCCATCAACTTCAGGGTGCTGGCATAAAACTCGTTTCCGCCGGCAATGGGGATTTTTTCAAGGTCGAGGAAGAATGCCATGATGACATCGATGCATTGTACCTTGAACATGAGATATGTATTGGGAAATTGAGGATGCAGTGTCAAAGCAAGAATTATTCCCGCAACAAAGGCAGCCGGAGCTGTCACAATGCTTGACAGTTTTTTTGTGCTGACATATTCGGCAATGGCGAAGGGGACAATTGCCGTCAATATGAGATGGGGGGAGCTGTATGACCATCCGGCCAGGCATCCCATGGCACATGTGACTGCATGGCGCCAGCGCCATTTGCGGAATGAATCATCCATCATCAGCATCATGACTGTGGCGGATATTGCCATTGACAGAAGATATGCCCTCAGTGAAATCAGTCTGTAGGTCATGGGCGGATAGACTGAAACCAGCAGCAATGTGTATATCCATGGATGCCTGATCCGTTTTCTGTACAGCAGCAGGCTGAATGCTGAAATAACTAATATGTCAAAAAACATGACCTGATAGTTGAATGGATACTCGTTGCTTGCTCCAAGAAATTTCCCGATTTTTGATATTCCCCAGAGCATAATGTGAAAAATAAGTTCCTTGTCGCTGTATGATTCCGTCCATGTGGAACATGCCAGCGCCGGAAACTTTTTCGACAGGAAAACAGAGGGACCCTCCTCGACTATGCGGGCATGGAAGAAGCAGTCCGGCTCATATTCGCTTCCGGGACATAGGAATCCCCAGCGCACTATGAACAGTACGGCTGCCGCCAGTATGATTCCCAGTATGTACGGCATCAGCGAATGCTTATTTGAAGACAGCTCTGACTGAATGAGGAAAATACTGCCGTCCTGTGTTTTTTCTACATTCTTTTTTTCTTTGTCCCTGTTCATCCTGCACACCTTTTTTTCAAGGCCGAAAATCCGTATATGCCTGCTGCGATCAATATTGTGACTGCTCCCGTGTGCCATTGGGGGGAATAGCTTGCGGCTATTCCAAAAAAGGCTGACAGGAAGCAGAACAGTATACCCAGTGCCATTATTGTGCCCAGTCTTCTACTGAGATTGGCTGCTGCTGCCACCGGCAGAGTGAACAATGCAAGCGCAAGGACTATGCCTGCTATCTGCACCATAAGGACTATTGCCAGTGCGCTCATGACATTGAGCAGCAGTTCAGTTCTGAAAGTTGATATGCCGTGCAATGCAAGGGTCTCCCTGTGAAAGCAGAATGTCACAAAACGACTGTGGAAGGCCCATGCGCAAAAAAGCACCGCAGCATCAAGAACAAGCATGAAAATCAGGTCCGTGCCCGATATCAGCAGTATGTTTCCGAACAGGTAGCTGTTAAGGTCTTCTGCATAGCCCGGGATTGCGCTTACAAGGCATAGTCCCAGGGCAACGCTTACAGCCCATATTGCGCTCAGTACCGTGTCTGACCTTATTTTGCTGTTGTTTGATATTAAAGTTATGATCAGTGCTGCGATTATGGCGAACAAGACTGCGCCCAGCATAGGTGTAATGAAGACCATGCCGCAGCATACGCTCAAATATCTTGACAGGCCTATTCCCCCAAGAAGGGAGTGCGAGACCGCACCGATCATATAGCTGTTGCGCCTGATAATGGAATAGGAACCTATCACACCGCATGAGAGGGAGGCAAGCAGGACCGCGATAACGGAGCGCTGAAGAAAATCGTATTGTACAAGATCTTGCAGGAATTGCATTTCTGTGTCTCAATCCTTGTTGTGCAGTGCGCAATGGGGGGTGGAAAGGGAGTTTTGCTCGTTCATGCTTACCGGACAGTCACTGTTGTGTATGAGATGGGTCCAAGCACCGTTTTCCAGGGCCGCACCGCTGATTTCGCCTATAAGGTGCATGTCCGCGGTTCTGTTAACGCAGATCACATGACTTGCATGGGACGCTATGACATTCAAATTGTGGGATACCATGAGTATTGTCATTCTGCTGTTGAGTTTTGCCAGCAGTTCGTACAGGCGCAGTCTGTTTTCGGGATCGAGATTTGCCCCTGGCTCGTCAAGAAGCATAAGCCTTGGGGCGGAGGTTAGCGCCTGTGCTATGAGAACTCTCTGTCTCTCGCCGCCGGAAAGTTCCGCAAACGGCCTGTTTATCATTGCTGCCAGTCCGACTTCATCTAATGCTGATTCAGCCAGTTTTCTGTCCTGCCTGGAATAACCGCCGAACAGATGTCTTCCCACCAGTCCCATAAGCGTTATGTCAAGCACCGAAACCGGAAACAGTTCATCGTATTGAAGGCATTGTGGAACATAGGATATATGTTCCCTGGCCGCCTCCGGTGTCTTTCCCATCACGGAAATCGTGCCGTACCTTGGCTTCAGCAATCCCAGTACAAGGCGCAGCAGAGTGCTTTTGCCGCCACCGTTGGGACCTACTACCACGGCAAAACTTCCCTCCTGCACAGTCAGATTAATATTGTGCAGGACTTCAATTTCCTCGTATCCGAAACAGACATCCTTTATTACTATCATTTTTTAAAACCGTCCAGAATGTCTTTTGCCATCATGATCATGTCCCGGGAATATTCTTCAGGGACAGGTGAGAGTGTTTTGTTTTTCCTGTTAAGCATTTTTGCGGCTCTTGCTGCTGTCTCCGGATTGGATTGCGGTTGTACGAAGACTGCTTTGCATTCAAGTTTTTTCGCTGTGGATACTAAGAATGCCAGATGTCTTGCCGTCGGTTCCCGCCCGTCGTGCTCTACTGCCAGCTGTTTTATTCCGGCATTATCGAGCAAATATCCGAATGCAGGATGATATACCAGGATGGTTTTTCCTTTCAGCGGGGCAAGTATCGTGCATATTTCATTGTGCAGTTTTTCGAGATTCTCAAGATATACTGTCAGGTTGTCATCCAGTTTTGCGGCATGCTGCGGCATTAGCAATTTAAGTTCAGCTGCTATGTTAATGGCATGTGTGCGCATGTTTTTCACGCTGAGCCATACATGGGGGTCTCTGCCATGCCCGTTGTGATGATTATCCAAATCTCTGAAAATCATTCCTTTTGTTGTGTCTGATATTTTAAGTGCAGGAAAGGACCGCTTGAGCCTGGGCACGATTGCCTTTTCCATGGGGACTCCTATGGTAAACATTATCTTTGCCTCTGAGCATAGGGCAAGCTGCCGTGCCGTCGGTGAATAGTTTTCCGGACTTGCCCCCGGTGGGAGCATGGCCTGAACATCCACCAGCTCTCCGGCTATGGCCGTTACGGCTTCATTCTGTGCTGGAATGCCGGTCAGCACTTTCAGTTTTTCCGCAGCGGCACACAGTGATGCCAGAATAAGTATTATGGTAATATGTTTCATTTTCCGGTGGTTTTATCCATAAACTTGTAGAAAGTTATGTTTTGCAATGAGGAATTGTATGTGCCGTATATGGTTTCATATTCATTTCGCAGAGTCTGGGGAAGATCCCTTATGTAGGATCTGGTCTCTACTGACTTTTGCTGGCGGAAAGCCTCTTCCACATCTGCCGGACTTAATATGGAAATATCCTTTCCGGGTAAATATGTGTCAGACATTGTGTCCGAGGCAGTTCTTACAAGTATTCCGTTTTTTTCTAAAGTATCCACTACATATCTCATTGAACGTGCCGGTATGCTTTTTTCTATGCAGAAATCCGACAGCAGAGTTGGGCCTTTACCGCTGTAGAAGTTTTGGCAGACCTGAAATACCAACAGCTGCCCGATTGCTATGCTTGCTCCGGCTCCCAGATGTTCTGCGGTTTTTTCCAGGTGTATCGTCCTGTGGTTTTGTATTGCGAAGCATAATTCACCGCCGAACAGCACGATGCTCCAGTTTGCATACAGCCATGCCAGGAAGAACGGTACAACGGCGAATGTACCGTATATGGTATTGAAATTGGTAAGCCCGACCTGAAGACTGAGATATGCCCATTGTACGGCTATCCAGAGTATGAAGGATACAGTGCCGGCGATAAAGGCCGGTACGATTTTTACCCTGGTGTTGGGCATGAACATGAAAAACAGTCCGAAAGAGGCGAGAAGTATAAGAAGACTGGTCAGTTTTACAAGTATGCTTATCAGATAGGCGACCTGGCCGTAGTTTCCCTGGAGATAGATAATGATCTTCTGTGAGAAAAGCACGCTGTTCAGGCTTGTCGCGAAAAGGAATATGACAGGTATGAGTATGAGGACCACCAGATATTCGCTGAATTTTCGCAGCAGGTTACGCGGGTGCTTTACACCCCAGATGAGGTTGAAACTCTGTTCAAGTTTTGACATGGAGCAAATAACGCTGATAAAGAGCATAATGGAACCGATAAGACCAAGGGCCGTGAAGTTTGTATTGTCAACATACTGAAAGATCTTTATCATGGCCTCCTGCATGGGAAGGGGAAGTCTTCCCGCTATTTCAGCAGTTATGGGCCTGTCATCGTTATTGTTTTCGTTATTGCCTTCCGCCGGGGGCATGCCCCCGTTTTCTTTTTTTCTGTCCGCTGTTGAGTCAGCCGGACTTGCCGGCTTTGAACTGATTATTCTGTATTCGTATCTGTTTTCTCCCGTGGCTTTGTCAACTATCTCATATTTTTCCACGCCGACAGATGCAAAAAGCCTGTTTTGCATTCCAAGTCCTTTTGTGAATGAGAACATTATTGCCAGAATTGGCACAAGGGAGACAAGCGTTATGTATGTAAGTGCCGAGGCCTGAAGTTTGCAGTTGTCCTGGGCAAAGCCTTTTATTACTATCATCACAATGCGTATGCAGGAAAATAGTATGCGCATGGGAAAACGCATGACTGATATGTCTTTGACCCAAATGTCTTCCTGAAGAAAGTCTATAATGTTTTTCAATTTTATTTTCATGGCATTTATTGTTTTTCTGCTTTAATGGTTCCGGCGCCTGCTATGGGTCTGCATACATGAATCTGCGGTTGCATTCCTGCCGGAGTGTAGTATTTGTCACAGAGATTTTTTTTCAATTCCGGAATGGCATCATCCTTTGTTAAGATCATCATGCATCCTCCCAGACCTGCTCCTGCCAGCTGTGCCCCTATAACGCCGGGTGTTGAGTTTGCTATATCTACCATCATGTCTATTTCCGGGATCGAGCATCCGTAGGCTCCTTCCTGTCTGCCCAGCTGTGCTCCGGCAACCCTTTCAATGTCTCCTGATTCCAGATCGTCTATCAGCTTCATGATGGTGTTGTTATCAGCCGTACCATTTGTGTATGCTGCAGTATTCATGTTTTCGTCGAAGTATGTCACTCTGTCCCCATTGTGGGATGTTCTGAACATCTCGCCTATTTTTCGGAAATCCATGTTTTTCAGCGCCGCGGCAAAGTCGGCAGAACGCTTCATTTCGCTAAGACCGAACATGACCACATTCCTTACCGGATATGTTCTGTCCTGAGAGCTTTCATGTCCGCTGAAGAGCACATCCGGATCTTCGTCCGGAAGCATTGATTCCAACTGCTTTCTTGTCGGGTTTTCCGGCAGTGCGAGAAGTATTTTATATATTTCCTTCAGTGGAACATGGAGATTTTCCGTGTTTACATCCCGCAGATGATGCAGTACTGCCTTGAACTGGGGGCAGTGTTTTTTTATCAGTTTGAATCCCAGTCTGTAGCAGCATACCCTGTGATTGAACTGGTCCTTTGCATTTGATGATTTCCGTGCTTTGATGCCGGAGTCACATACGAGCATTGAATATCCTGCAGGGAAGGGGATCATTTCTTCCACGGCAAAGTCAAAGAAGCGCATTTTTGTCACATATCCGCAGAAACCCATTTTCACAGCTGCGTGATCTGCGCTGCCGCCGTGTGTTCCGACAAACCATTCGCTTTCACCGCACAGTGT
>JAZURH010000280.1:0-2071 GCA_045606125.1 Lentisphaeria bacterium
GGTAAAACATGAAATGGCAGAATCAATGGGGTGCATACACAACGGCGAGTATGCGGGCCTCGGCATTGTCAGCCGCATGGACATGATGGGGCACTATGGAATCATAGTAGATACTGTCCCCTGCCTCGACCCTGTAGGTGCGCTTGCCGTGGATGATCTCCAAAGCGCCTTCCAGTACATAAATGAACTCCTCGCCTTCATGGGAGGAAAGTTCATATCCGTCTCCCTTCGGAGGATGAACATCTATCACAAAAGGCTCCATGTTCCTGTCAGCCTTGTTTGCAGCAAGAGTATGGAAATCAAGCCCGTTGTCCTCATGGGATACAGCAAAACGCACGGAATGCCTGGCATGTTCGCTGCTGCGGGTCACCACAGGTTCAGAAAGCTCGGTGTCATCAAGGAAAGTTCCCAGGCGGACACCGAGTCCCCTGGCAAGCTTGAGCAGCGGGGTAAGGGACGCAGTGGCCTCACCGGACTCTATGGCCTCGATCTGCCCGGCAGTAAGTCCGCTGCGCTGGGACAATTCCTCCACTGAAACCAGACGCATCTCGCGAAGTCCCTTTATCTTCGCACCTACTTCATTGTTTGCTGGCATATTCTTTTCCTTGCAGTTTATATATTACTTAATCTGTTCAACTCCCGCGCCTTACGGCGACTGAAACAAAAAAGGGCAACCGGGAGTCCCGATTGCCCTCTGCAGAGTCCCGGGACCCCGCCTACTTGATAAACAATTCGGCAATCTGGACGGCGTTAAGCGCTGCGCCCTTAAGCAGCTGGTCTCCGCATACGAACATGGCAAGACCATTGCCGCAGCTCAAATCGTCACGCAATCGTCCCACAAGAACATCATACTGTTCATTGCTCTCGCATGGCATTGGGAAGTGGTTCTTCTCTCTGTCGTCAACGATCATGACACCGGGAGCCTTTGCAAGAGCGGCACGGGCTTCTTCCACGCTGACCTTGCGTTCCTGCTCAATCTGAATGGACTCGGCATGTGAACGGAGAACCGGAACGCGAACGCATGTGGGGCAGACCTGAATATCGGCATCGTGCATGATCTTGCGGGTCTCATTGACCATTTTCATCTCTTCCTCATTGTATCCATTCTCCAACACAGAGGAATTATGGCTGAAAAGATTGAAGGCGTAGGGGAAGGAGAACACCTGGGGGACTGCCGGCTTTCCGGCCAGTACATCAGCTGTCTGCTCCTCAAGTTCCTGCATACCCTTGGCACCGGCACCGGATGCGCTCTGGTAGGTGCTGACCACGATCCTCTTGATGGGAGAAATATCATACAGGGGCTTGAGAGCCACCAGCATGATAATGGTCGTGCAGTTGGGGTTGGCAATAATTCCCTTGTGCTTGAAGGCATCTTCGGGATTGACTTCCGGAACCACCAGCGGAACCTCAGGATCCATGCGGAATGCGCTGGAATTGTCTATAACGACTGCACCAGCCTTGACAGCAGCTGCCGCAAACTCCTTGGTGCGGGAGGCGCCTGCGCTGAACAGGGCAATGTCTATGCCTTCGAATGATTCAGTCGTAAGCTCCTGGATAGTATGTTCCTTGCCAAAGCATGTAAGAGTTTTGCCTGCAGAGCGCGAGGACGCAAGAAGTCGCAATTCCTTGACAGAGAAATTGCGCTTTTCAAGAGTCTTCAACATCTCGCGACCAACTGCTCCTGTGGCACCGACTACCGCAACATTGAAAGACTTACTCATAACCATTCTACCTTTTTTCAAAAAAAACAAAACGTCCGGCAAACAAACCGCACAACCCACAGCTGTGCGCCCCCGGCATTAACTGAGACAATTTACAGCTTTATGTCATTTTTTCAAATAGCACCTGTGCACTTTACCTGCATCGACAAAAAAAACTGTACACTATTCTCCGTTCACGTACGCAAACAATGTTTTTTTCCTTTGTCAAACAGAAATAGCGGCATCTGCATACAAACAATCACACCGGTTATAATGAAACACACGGAAACTCCCACATATTCAAGCTGTCCACGCCGTCTTATTGCTTTTGAAACTCTCTCGCGCGCGTTCAGGGGGTGGGCGGTCGGGTG
>JAZURH010000281.1:0-3080 GCA_045606125.1 Lentisphaeria bacterium
ATGTGATGGTTCCGCCTTCCGGATCCGCGGCCTCTTTCAGAACCGCCGCTGTAAGCAGGTCATAGTAGTTCCGTGTTTCCGCATTGGCACTGCCCTCGACTGGACGGTAGCAATACTCTATCTTGTCGTCGCTGTTGCGCACATCGGACAGAGTCTGTATCTCAATCTCCGGTACATCCGGGCGCTCAACTGCATCGATGACCCATGCAAAGCCATCGCTGTCTTCCTGAGTGACAAACTGATAGTCTTCCCCGCCAACGGACTTGGGTTCGGGAGGCCATGTACCTTCCATACCGCTGGGCCGTATGGCATGCCTCCATGCCGGCGTTGTACGCCAATCTGAACGCCTGACATAGTCCTCTATGGAGCCGCCGCCGTCGTCGAAAGTAAGGTAGAGAACAAGTCCCATGCGCTTCGCCCAGTCACTGAGTGAAGCCTGATACTTATTGGAGCCCTCTTCGCTGTAGTCGATCCAGAAGTTGTCCACAGCATCCACAACACCATTACCGTTGATGTCATTGAAGTAGAATGTCATGGCCTTGCCAACCAGACTTTCGCTGGCTGACACTTTGACTTCAGTGGTCTTTCCATCAGCACCAGTAACATAGTAACTGTATCCAACACCGCACTGCCATGAACCGCCTGAAGCAAGCCTTACATCCACGCCTTCATCATAGCTGCCTGCGACAGCCTTGGGAGTAGTTGTGTTATTGCCGGAAGATGATGAACCGACTGTGGTTCCATCCTCTTCCTCGGCCTGGGCAACGGTACGGTCACGCCAGATATCCTCACCGGGATCCCACTGACCATTGCGGTTGCGATCCTCATAGTACACCCTGACGGATATACCCTGAGTGCCGGACGGTGTATTCCACGCACTGTCGGAAACACGTGTATCGATAAGGTAGTCATTCTCGGCGCCTGCCAGGAATTCATACCTGTCACCGATGGCAGAATCATAGATTCCCATCCTGGGAGCTACGCTCTTGGTGGAAGCTCCGAAGATTTCATCATCGGTTCTGGTGTAGTTGCTTATGAAACCGCCTTCAACTTCCACAGTGCCGGGGACCACACCCCAGACACGGACTTCATCAAGCAGCATCTTTGCATGTTCATCCAGATCGAACATTTCACCAAGTTTGAGATATGACACATAATCATTTCCAAGCTTGGATTCATCGACGGGACACTGCTGATCGGAAGGCAGGGCATTGGAGATAGTCATAGAGCGTATAAACTCACCGTCAATGTACAGGCTGAGAGTCTGGGTTGAAGCATCATAAGAACCGCTTATGAACATCCAGTCAGTCTGATATTTTCCGTTGCCGGAAGGTTCAACGGCAAGATCCACACCAATATCCTGCTTTTCAACATCGGAGTTAACGCGACGTTCAATGCTGTTGGCGGCCTTCCAGCTTACGAAGGGATAGATCTTTGTCCCTTCGGGATCAAGTCTGAATCCGATTGCATAGTTCCACGCTTCGGGATCAGCCACGCTCTTATTGGAAGCAACATTGTACTTTGTAAAGCTGCGGCGCAGAACATAAATGTCCCTGCTTGCAGTGACGCTGCTCTTATCAAAGTTACGCAGGCGTACCCTTGCCTCGACAGTCCAGGAGGCAAATGCCACTCTGGAGGCCTCGTTTGCATTGGGAACAGTCAGGCATCCGCGCCTGTCGCCATTGGCCTTCATGATCTGGGCAACCAAGTTGCCTTCGTAGCCGAAGCCATCGCCGATCTTGATGGAAGGCTTGCTCTGACTGTTGAAGCCCTCTGTACCCACTGTCATTTCCACAAAGTCATCGTACTCGTCGTCATCAGTATCCGTGAGCTGAGGATCTGTGTTATACAGGCGCTCATGGTTGTCAGTGATGCCGTCGCCATCGCTGTCCTTGTTGGGATTGTCGTAGTTGGTTGGATCCGTACCGTAGGTATACTCGTCAATGTTGATGATTCCGTCCTCATCCGGATCGCCATTTGCGCCGTAAGCGCCATTGGGATTGAGGGGATCCATGCTGGGATCTTCAATATCGCCATTGGAATCCAGAGTCATGTACTGCACTTCCCATCCGTCGGGCATGCCGTCACCATCGGTATCAGGATTATTGCAATCCGTGCCGTAGGCGTATTCGTACAGATTTTCCAGTCCGTCTTCATCATAGTCCCAATATGCGTCCTCATAATCCAGAGGATTAAGGTCGCTGTCCGCTTCCCATCCGTCGGGCAGTCCATCACCGTCTGTATCCCTGTCATTAGGATTCAGCCATGCTTCAGGATTGCCATAGCTCAGGTCCGTCACATCAGAATCCCGGAAGTCATCGGACAGGCTGAATTCCTGCCTGTTGGTCATTCCGTCACCATCAGGATCATCACTTCCGCTGTACTGGAGCGAACCGAAGAAATAGATTTCCCAAGCGTCATCCAGACCGTCATGATCGCTGTCGGCATCCATGTCAACCAGACTGTTGTCCAGTATCATTCCGCGTCCCACGCTTATACCGTCAGTGGGTTCTACGCTGCCTGAGCTGAGCACACCGGCGTGTTCCCATTCGTTCCACCAATCCTGTTCATAGCAGAAGTCCTCACAGCTGGAACCGCCGTCATCAAAGATAAAGCGGCTGACCATATTGTCGCTGAATCCGACTACGGAAGAACTATTTGCTCCGGTTGCAGCCTTGATTATGATTGTGCTCTTGGCGTCATTCCAGATGGTAAGACCTTCAATATCGATTACAAGATTTTCCGCCCAGGGAGTTGCAGGAACCTGCTTACCGACCATAAGAGTTCCTTCCTCGCTCACATTGGAGCCTGTTGAGGTGAATCTTCCCTTATTGGTCTTGCCGATATACTCGCCAGTGCCGTCATTTGCAAAGCAATGAGCGTAGATGTAAGGTGTGGCTGCCTCCACGTCAATGACACCAGATAAGAGATACCACTCACCGGGCTTGATGCCGCCGGCAGGAGCGAAATCAACTGCCACACCGGGACCATTGGCAGACGTGGACTTTCTGGAAACCCAGAAGCGGACTCTGCTGCTGTTCATTGAGAAGCGATAGTTGTAACCGCCGTTTTCAACGGAA
>JAZURH010000282.1:0-2026 GCA_045606125.1 Lentisphaeria bacterium
GCATTGAAGACGGCGGCGGACTTTGCCGCACCACTGGCCTTCTTCTGCGCACAGGATGATCTGAAACAGCAGGAAGAAACAGCAGAAATAGCTCTGGCGGACTGGAAAGCAGCAGCCGATGAAAAGTGCAGGCAGGCTTTAATGCTGGAGGATAACGAACAAGACGCCAGAATGAGACGGGCACAGAGGCTGGCCGCCTGGAGAAATCTATCTTGCCAATCCGCAGCAAAGGCAATACCAGAACAGGACAAGGCTGCTGAGGCCGTGGCATACATAAAGAGCAGGACTGCCGCCGCAATTATGCTGCTGAACGGCACTGAACCGCCGCCTGTGAAATCCCGCGAATATGGAGATGTACTTGAAAGAACCGTACCTGGCCCTGTAGGACTGGGACTTATTGACGATGAGCTGAGAAAACTGGCTGTAAAGACTCTTGGATATTTTGCAAATGAATATTGGTGCCTGGATGAAAGCGGCACCAATTATTATCATTTTGATGGTGTAAAGACCATCTGGCAGATAGCAGTTGCCGTATGGGCCACCCGTCCATACGGCCCCCATGAAACCCCGAATGATTTCAAGATCGAACTTGACCGCTATGCGGGTCTGGCAAAGATAATCGTTCCGGCGGGACTGGCAAAGATAAAGCCTCCCGTGACAGTAACCGCTGAAGACATAAAGGCGGGACTTTCAAGGCTTGGAATCGCAGCCGGGGACACAGTCATTGTACATTCAAGTTTCAAGGCACTGGGAAATGTGCCCGGCGGTCCCATGACTGTAGTGAATGCCCTGAAAGATGCCATAACAGAAAATGGCATTCTGGCCATGCCTGCTCTGGTCGCCTGCGCAGTAGGGGCTGGAAGCGAGCCTTTCAACAAAGAGACTTCAGCCATTGAACCATGGGTGGGAATCATTCCTGAGACATTCAGAAAGTCGGAAGGAGTTCTACGCAGCAGCTGTCCCACCCATTCAGTATGCGCCTGGGGAAAAAACGCAGCGGATTTCATTGCATCCTCAGAGCCGCTTAATGTCTTTGCCGATGACAGTCCCTGGGCAAAGCTCCGGGACAATGGCGGCAAGATTCTGTTCATTGGTGAGTCCGTAGGCGGAAATACATTCCTTCATGCAACAGAATCATGGCACTTGGGCTATCTGGACGAGACCATTGCCAGAGTGCAGAAGGCAGACGGCACAGTGGAAAATGTTCTTGTGACAAATTACCCCGGTGGATGCCGGGGCGGATGGTATGGCAAGGGACGAAAGGCGGCATATTACAAAAAACTGGAGGAAATGGGCGTACCACACTGCACAACAGTGGGCAATGCGGTGCTGACAGTCATGGACGCTAAGGAACTTTATGAGGCAATGGGTAGAATATTTGCCGAAGATCCAGGAATTCTTCTCCATAAATCCGGCTGTTCCGACTGCGCCAGAATACTGGCAAAATGCCTGAGTAAAAAGTAATAATTCCAATCCCCTCCGGCCATATCAACCCTATATCAGTAAAATTAAAACCACAATGATATTTCTGCCAAACTTCAAAAAAGAATCACAGATATCCCATAACTTTTCAGAAACTACATATTTTCATGCAATTTTAAGGAGAAAGTATTCTTGTTTTGCAAAAGTGACTCCAAAACGCCAGTGTGCGATCCATAAGTTCAGGGATTTTGCAAGTAAAAAAAACGGGAATCCATGCTATCTTTAGTTTAGACCAAAAAACAAAGGAGGTCGCATGGATTCCCGGGAACACACCCTTACTATACCCGGGCAAATTGTCAAGCACATACCCCCGAAACTTATCGACAGCCTGAAGAGAAAACACCGCATCCGGGCGTTCTCCGCTACGAGCCATGTGGTGGCCATGCTGTTCGCACAACTGTGCCATGCCCTCAGCCTCAATGACATCTGTGACAGCCTGAGGCAGAGTTTCCGCAGGCTTTTCACTTTGATAAAGGGGATGATCTGGAGCCGCAGAAACCTGGTGCTGCTGATTGAATTCATGGATAAGGACGTGGGCATGAAC
>JAZURH010000283.1:0-5357 GCA_045606125.1 Lentisphaeria bacterium
ATCCACCATACCCCATAAAGGCTTCAGTGGACCAAACGCCGCTTTTACCCTTGTACAAGCCTACAACTTCAAGCAGGGTATGAGAGGAGGCATGTCCATCCGCATATCCCACTGTCATATTTCCTCCATGACGGGCCCTGGAAGAATTGCTTCCGCCCTCATATATATAATGTATTCCGCTTTGGCTGGTGGGTGAGGTATCCACTCCTGCGCCATCCTCCCAGCCACCGGCACCTTTACCTGGATATACCGACCCCATAAGATACGCCATACTTGAAGGCATCGCCATGGTGTGGAACCGTATATATTTTGTGTTTGGCTTGCCATAGCCAATCTTGCCTCCGATAAAATGGCGTGGCATGCCGTAATGGGTGACAGCATAGCTATAAATACTGGCACTGGATGCCGGACAGCAAAGCACGCCGCGACGATCACTGCCATTTAAGACAGTGTCATACACTTTGGGTGGTTCAACCTGGGGAAGACCTATATACGGGGCAATGAAGAAGGGATAAGTCCTTGCCACATTGCAATTCATTTCCAGACCTCTGTCGTTGTCGCATTTATCAGGAAGCACGAACTCCTCCCAGTCCATGCCATACTGGATAAGCCCCAGAAGCAGTGTCTTGTGATTATTAACGCAGGAAATTATCTTACCCTTGGCTCTTGCCTTGCTCAAAGCCGGCAGCAGCATGGCCGCAAGTATGGCTATAATCGCAATTACGACAAGCAATTCTATAAGAGTAAAGCGGTGTAAAGCAGACTTTTCAAAATCATACTTGTATCTTTTCATAACACTATCCCCTTTATTTAAAATGTCACCACTGAAAAACGACTCTTTCAGCGGGAATTTAACATAAAATCATAACTATTCAATAGAAGAAATTTCAAAAAAACTGCAGTCCGAAGACTGCAGTTCACATGCGGAAAATCGCCCAATTCAAATCATAATAATATCCGACCAACCAATGAAAGTCAGTTTCCCAATTAACCGCTCAATTCCTTTGGTAATCAAAGAAGTTCAATTACCGGAGATTGTTATAATAACCGCCGTATCCAACGAATACTTGAGTAGTCCAATGTTTTGTATTTGGCGTGAGAAGTCCGAGAAGCTGGTTTTCCGTATGGGAATCCACATGACCATCCGCATAACCTACTGTACAACGACCTCCGTGGCGGGCTCTGCCCCAGTTTGCTCCGGTGTTGTCAATAGCAGTTATGCCCGCACAGTCGGGCAATGAAGTATCCCCTGAACCAAATGCGGCGGCACCATTACCAGGATAGACTGAATCCGCTATATAAGCCACGCCTGAGGCCTGAAGTATATGTGAAAAACGCAAACGAATGGAGCCAACGGCGGAATAGGCAACGCGGCCGCCTATAAAATACTGAGGTATCCCATAGTGAACATAACCGTATGAAGTCACCCGGCGGCTGGAGGCTGGGCAGCATATTACGCCACGGGTGTCAGCTCCGGATACATGGGTCCCGTATATTTCGGAAGGCTCAACCTGCGGAAAGCCTATATAGGGACAGAGGAAATAAAAATAGTTCTTTGCGGACGGCTGTCTCATATGGGCAGCCCGGTATTCATTCAGCTGTTCTTCAGTGGGCGATGTACCGCAGCAGACTGTAGCCAGCGGAAAATCATCATTATCCAGACCATACTGAATTATGCCCAGCATTATAGTCTTGGCATTGTTGGAACATGCGATGACCTTTGCCTTCATTCTGGCCTTGCTCAAAGCCGGCAGCAGCATGGCTGCAAGTATGGCAATAATTGCAATAACAACCAGAAGTTCTATAAGAGTGAAGCGGCGTGCTGCTTCATTACGCCCGCAAACGGGAAAAAATGACTTTTGTTCCATATTCATTATAACTTTCCTCATGGTGTTAATTACTGCATTATTCGCTTTACATTTCATTTTGCCGTTATGTCAAAGCAGCTTTCTTGCTGCAGGATTGATTCCCTTGGTGCCAAGGAAATAACCGCCCTGCTGAAGTCCCTTCAATTCCATTTCTGTATGACTTTCCACATGGCCGTCTATATAGCCGGCATTTGACCGTCCACCATGGCGTGCTCTGGCCCAGTTACGACCGTCATTACACACGGCATGCCAGCCATTTCTATCGAAGGGAGAAGTATCACCGGAAGTAAAAGCCAAACCTGTTCCAGGATATACTGAATCGCCGATATAGCATATCTGTGAAGGGGTTTCACAGTGGAAAAGGCGCAATCTGTGATAGCCGCCACGCCCACCTACATTATATTCAGGAATACCGTAATTGACATAGCTGTACATCTTAACCAGTCCGGAAGATGCGGGGCAGCAGAGAACGCCACGCTGATCAGCACCGAGTACATCTGCAAAATGCGTATGGCTGAGATATCTGCCCAGAGGTTCCCGCTGGGTAAGTCCTATATAAGGGCAGATAAAGAAAGGATAAGTACGGTGTTCGCTGCACCCCATAACACGATATGCCTTATGGGGGTCTGTGTGTTCTGAGACTGTAGCCGCCGCATTCGGAGGCAGCACATACTCCTCAAAGTCATTGCCATACTGAAGCAATCCCATCAAAATTGTCTTTTCATTATTAACGCAGGAAATAAGCTTTCCCTTTGCCCGCGCTTTGCTGAGAGCCGGCAGCAGCATGGCCGCCAATATGGCAATAATTGCAATAACAACCAGAAGTTCTATAAGAGTGAAGCAAACACAACTGTTCTTTTTCGAAACTACTTCCGGCAACCATTCTTTATTCATCAATTCCACTTCCCTGTCACAGTCTAATTCACAAAAAAAACGAACTTAATTTAGCATATTTTTTAATTTAAGCAATTAAGCTTATCCCTTTTTAATAAAGTACATGCCATACACATACAAAAAAAGCCCGGACTGCGTATCACAACAAGCAATCCGGGCCGACAAAGGCAAAATATTTTCAGAGGTAATTTCCAAAACAGCGCGAAATGTGCAAAGATATGGGTACTGTGGCTAAGACAATGCCCCGCACTTTTCCACAGCGAGATACACTGTCAATATATTCATGTCAAAGCGCATTCCGATGGTAATATTAAAACAACTTCTTTTGCTTCTGCTATACCGCTTCTACAATTTTCCATGCTGTTTTTACAGCAATCTTTTGGCTGCTGGATTAATCCCTTTTGTACCCAAAAAATGATAGTTCCAGTATCCGTTTCCAACAAGACCTCTCAACTGGGCTTCCGAAAAGGTTTCCACATGGCCGTCCACCATTCCGGCATTGGACTTGCCCCCATGGCGGGCACGGGCCCAACCACGCCCGTCATTGCATATTTGATGCCAACCTTCCTTGTTAAATGGGGATGTATCACCGGAGCCGAATGCCTTGGCTGTGGCGGGACTCGGATACACTGAGTCTCCTATATAGCATATCTGGGAGGGAGTTTCGCAGTGGAAAAGACGCAAATTATGGTAGCCGCCCCGACCGCCTATATAGTATTCGGGTATGCCATAATTCGTATAGCTGTACATCTTAACCACTCCGGAAGATGCGGGGCAGCAGAGAACGCCCCTCTGGTCAGCGCCAAGCACATCCGCCCAACTGGATGAATTAAGATACCTTCCCTTAGGCTCGTACTGGGGAAGACCCAGGTAGGGGCAGAGGAAATAAGGATAAGTCCGGTTGGGACTACATCCCATGACCCGGTAGGCTTGATGTCCGTCTGTATGTTCGGATACCGTCGCTGCTGCGTTTGGCGGAAGTACATAGCCTTCGTAGTCGTCTCCATACTGGAGCAGAGCAAGAAGAATTGCCTTTTCATTATTGACGCATGAAATAAGCTTTCCCTTGGCACGTGCCTTGCTCAGGGCAGGCAGAAGCATGGCTGCAAGGATGGCAATGATAGCAATCACTACCAGAAGTTCAATCAGTGTAAAAACATTCTTTTCTGCATTTACATTACGATTTTTCATGTTCCTTCTCCAATTTTCAATACAGAACATTATACCAATTATGCCATTATTCAATTCAGATTGTTATGATAGCCGGTATAGCCCATGAAAGGGGAATTATACCAATGTCCCTTTTCAAGACGCAATCCCATGATTTCCGTTTCCGTGTGGCTGGAGGCATGGCCATCCGCATATCCAACCGTACAGTTTCCTCCATGGCGCGCCCTGGAGGCACTTTGACCGTTTCCATTGCGCATGGAATAGATACCACTGGCGTTTGAAGGCGATGTATCTGGTTTGCTCCAGGAATCAGCTCCATAGTTGGGATATACAGAGCCTATCAGCCAGGCAATTTTGGCGGGCATCGCCATATGATGAAAGCGCATAAAAGGCGTATTTTTCTTGGCATATTCACTGCTCACGCCGCCAATGAACTGTGCAGGCATGGCGTAATTGGTATATCCGTATGATGATACACCTCCGCTTGATGCCGGGCAGCAAAGAACTCCGCGCCGGTCAGCACCATAGACAGTAGTTGAATAAATGGTTGATGGTTCATGCTGCGGCAGTCCTATATAAGGAGCTATGAAATAAGGATATGCCCGGTATCCTCCGCAACCCATTTGAGCTCCCCGGTGATTGCCGGACATGCTGCAGTTTGGCAGAACAAAATCATCATACTCAAGACCATACTGTATCAGACCGAGCAATAATGTCTTGTGATTATTCACACAGGATATCATCTTTCCTTTAGCCCGTGCCTTGCTCAAAGCCGGTAGCAGCATGGCTGCAAGGATGGCAATGATCGCAATCACTACCAGAAGTTCTATAAGAGTGAAGCTGCTGCTCCGTCCCACATTTGCAGATTTTTCTTTTTTCATGTTTTTTATTTCCTTATGTTATGATTATCATACAAAACATCATAAACAACGCCTGCAACCGCGTAAAATAGCATAGCCGGCAAACATTACAAATATTTTTTCTGAACAATCTGCAAGTATCGGTTCAATCTCCGGACGCACTCCATTCCGAACAGATACGCACGGTCTCCATTGCATCCTTTGCATACCTGTCCGCACCTATTCTGTCGGCATACTCCTGCGTAAGAACTGCTCCTCCCACGATTATTCTGCATCCCGGAGCCTTTTCATGAAGCAGCTTAATGGTTTCCTCCATTGCGCCTACCGTAGTAGTCATCAATGCGGACAGTCCCACAATGGGGGCCTTAAGTTCCAGCGCCTTGTCCAGCACAGTTTCCGGAGCCACATCCCTGCCAAGGTCAATCACTTCAAATCCATAGTTTTCAAGAAGAAGGCGAACAATATTCTTGCCAATGTCATGAATGTCCCCTTTCACCGTGGCGATAACGACACGGCATCCCTTATCAGCCTCGCAGGAAGCACCCTTAAGAGCATCCTTTATGAC
>JAZURH010000284.1:0-2833 GCA_045606125.1 Lentisphaeria bacterium
CCGGAGTACAGATATCTGGTGTGCGACATCCAGGAAATGGAATTGTACAATTCATACCGCAACTGGACTGTGCAGATTCAGAACGGCGGCATGACATGGAGTCAGGCAGCATCACTGAACAGCGGAATATTCATATTTGACATGTTTGCCGGAAGGCCCAAAGAGAAAAATGAACACAAAGGAAAGCCAATAACATCTGACAATTTCTGGATCTATGTCTATGGCGCAAAAATCCACTTCAATGAAATAAAGATCGTCAAGAAGCCCGAGGTACTGATTGAGGTCCAGGTAGAAGGCGGAAAGAAAAACTTCACTATTGGCGATACTCTGAAATTCAAGGTCACCCTCAAGGAAGAATCCGAAGATGTGTCCCTGCAGCTCTTCTCCAGCGGCGTTCCCAACAGCAAGACTATCAACGGACTGCGCAAGATCCAGCTCAAGCCCACGGATGACACACAGCTGATATGGGTAGCCGACATACAAGTCAAGAATTTCAGCATCCCCGAAAAGGAATACAACAGGCCGGACCGTGTGCTGGTCAAGGCAGTGCTTCTCGGCGGTGCCGTGGACAGACCTGTATGGACAACCATCCCCTACGGATTCAGCAAGTAACGCTTTTGCCGGCATCAATGCCGCCATTGTTTTCAGGCCGTGCTTAAAACTTGTTTTTGCGCGGCCTTTTTGATTAAATGAACAAAAAGGCTCGACAAAATATGTCAACAGGAGAATAAAATGTTCATAGACATACATGTACATACCCGCAGAACACCGGGTTTTCCAAGAGAGGACGGCTCCAGATATGCTTCAGCGGAGGAACTGTTCGCCGGATACGACGAAGTTGGAATAGAAAAGGCGGCTCTGCTGCCTGAATGCAGTCCGGAATGCGCCCATACTCTTCAAAGCAACGAGGAAGTACTGGAACTTGCCGAAAAATACAATGGCCGCTTCATACCGTTCTGCAATATTGATCCCAGGATGATGAACAACAGCTGCAATTCCCCGCTTGAAAAGATACTGGAATACTACAAGAAACTGGGGTGTCGTGGAATAGGTGAAGTCACGGCAAACCTGCCCTTTCTTGATTCCATGATGCAGAATCTCTTCAGGGCAGCCGAGGAGACAGAAATGCCAATCACATTCCATCTGTCCCCATTTGTGGGATACTCCTACGGCATTGTTGACTACAAGGGTCTTCCTCAGCTTGAAGAGACAATGAAGCGTTTTCCCCGCCTGAAGTTCTTCGGCCATTCACAGACCTTCTGGGCGGAAATCAGTGCAGATCCCACTGAATCGGAGCGCATGGGTTATCCCAGGGGAAAAGTCACGGAAGGGCGTCTTCCCAGACTTATGCGCCAGTACCCCAATCTTTACGGCGATCTTTCTGCCGGAAGCGGATGCAATGCACTGAAGCGGGACCGGGAATACGCCGTCAAGTTCCTGAACGAGTTCCAGGACAGACTTTTCTTCGGTACTGACATCTGCTCCCCGGCCATGCCCACATTGAGACCGCTGGCCGATTTCCTTATAGACCTGAGGGACAAAGGCGAAATATCAGAGACCGTGTTCAACAAAGTAGCCAGGGAAAATGCAATCAGGGAGCTTGGACTGTAATGTTTATAGATATACACGCGCATGCCAGAAGACTCAAGGGGTTCCCCAGAGAAAACGGAACTACATATCCAATGCCGGAGGAAATAATTGCCGCCTATGACAAAGCCAATATAGAAAAAGGCGTAATACTGCCGATTTGCAGTCCGGAAGGCATTCTGGTGGTACAATCCAATGAGGACATACTTGAAATAACGGACAAAAGCGGAGGCCGCCTGATACCGTTCTGCAATATCGATCCCAGATTCATGTCAAACAGGTACGATGCCCCGCTGGAGAAGATGCTTGAGTACTACAAACAACAGGGATGCAGAGGTATTGGAGAGGTGACCACGAACCTGCGTTTTACCGATCCCTTTATGCAGAACCTTTTCAGAGCAGCGGAAAAGACTGACATGCCACTGACTTTCCACCTGGCAACACAGCTGGGCGGCAGCTATGGCATAGCAGAAGAAAAAGGCCTCACTGGACTGGAAGAAACCCTGAAGCGTTTCCCGAAATTGAAGCTTCTGGGCCATTCCCAGCCTTTCTGGGCTGAAATAAGCGAAAATCCTTCTTTAGAAGAACGCAACAGCTATCCTAAAGGCAAGGTAAGAGAAGGCAAAGTGGCAAAACTCATGCGTAAATATCCCAATCTCTATGGTGATCTCTCAGCTGGCAGCGGATTCAATGCCCTGAACAGAGACAGGGAATACGCCGTTGCATTCCTCAATGAATTCCAGGACAGGCTTCTGTTCGGCACAGATATGGCATCACCTGATGCCAACCTGAGAACATTATCAGTTCTGCTTGAAGACATGACGGAAAAAGGCGAAATATCAGAATGCGTCTTCAAAAAAATAACAAGAGAAAACGCATTAAAACTGCTGGGACTTTAATAAAAATTTGCACTGCATAAGTAAAAAAAAATTCAATGATGAATAAAAATATCATCAATCAATGCAGACCAGAGCCAGCCGGAAGCCGAGGTAGATGTCCCGAAACGTCGGCCTGCAGCAGCCCCGGAAAGCGACTCGGCAGCCCCAGGCGTCGTAGCGCCAGCCGCCGCCGCGATACGCGCGACACGATCCCTCATCCTCTCCGTCCTTGTACAAAAACTCGGGCTCAAGCTTACTGCTGTCATCCACCCATTTATCCAGGCACCATTCCCATACATTGCCGGACATATCATGCAGTCCCAGCTTATTGGGTATTTTCTGACCTACTGCATGAGTGCTTCTTCCAT
>JAZURH010000285.1:0-3861 GCA_045606125.1 Lentisphaeria bacterium
ATAGAGTTGTAAAACTCAATGTAATTTGCCACCGCATTTTCCAAATCTTCGCGTGTTTGATAATAGTTGTGAGAAATATCCTGACCAGCATATTTCCAAAAGCCCCGCCAAAATCAATATAAGCCAATTCATTGAGACATCTCCTTGTATATTATTGTTGCGGAGCCGTCTCCAAACGTGAAACCCAAGGCCGTCCTTGAAATGTGCAAATAATATACACTTAAAAATCTATTTTTCAAGGCAAATCCAGATATCCCCGTCAAACAAAAAAGCGGCAGGATAACTCCAGTTGCCAAACGGATACCCTGTTATTCCATGCCGAATATCTTTTTCTGGTCATCCCACATCAAAGGCATTGCCTGCTTGAGTTGCTCAATGCCGATATCCTTTTCTTGGCAAGTTCATGACATTGGAAAACTTACCGCTGTCAATCAAAGCCTGCCAACGAAACGCCCTTGCAAGATTGGTTATGATTGGCTCATCAGGTAAAAAGGAAAATCAGAAATGCAGAAAAACAAAATTGAATATCTGATCGTCGCTCTCTGTTCTTTTATTCTGCTTGAGATAGGCTTTCTGGCCGCCCTGACCTGGTATTGGTCAGGTTTTGAGTGGTCGCCTCTTGGATATGAAACCTGCGGCATGGAGTTCCTCATTATGATATTTTTCGCCTGGCCCATGTTTGCCCTTGGCCTTATGATCAGAGGATGGCTGTTTTTCCGCTGGAAAGCACCCCATTATGTGCATTATCTGCCTTTGCTGATGTGCATTACCGCCTCATGCGGCTTTGCCAAATCTCTCGGAATGGGAATATTCTGCATAATATCCATGCTTGCACTGCCAATCATGGATTTTTTCGGAATCAAAAAGGCAGTACGCAAATAACTTGCCGTGGCAGTAAAAAAATTGCAGTTACAAGATTAAAAGCATGTACCGCAAGCTGCTTGCAGAGAATGTTTTCCGCATTATCTTGAATAAATCAGGCAAAAAATCATACAATTACAGCAGCAGGAAAATAAAATGTTCCAAAAAGAAAACGGCAGACCATTTGAGTCCTATCCATGCGATGAATCACTTGTTCCAGAATACACACTGCCAGACCCGCTTGTTAAAAACAACGGCGAAAAGGTAGAAACCGCCCAGGAATGGATGAATCACCGCAGAAGCCAGATTCTGGATATTTTCAAAAAATACGAATACGGGAAAGTATTGCCCAATCCAGCCGTGCTGTGGTTTGAGGAATTGTCATGCAGAGACGATGCCCTGGACGGCACGGCACTGCGCAAGGAGATAAGAATACACGCAGCCGGAAAAAACGGAAAAAGCGTGGATTTCGACATGCTCCTGTATATGCCTAAAAATGCGAAGACACAGCCAGTGCCCGCTTTTTTAGGACTGAACTTCAAGGGAAATCATGCAACCACATTTGAAAAGGACGTGCGCCCGACCGGGCTGGATGCGCAGAATGCCCTGCCGGAAAACGAAGTGGATTCTCATAGAGGATGCCAGGAAAGACGCTGGTGCTTCAAAGAGACTGTCCTGCGGGGATATGCCTCAGCTACCATTTGCTACCATGACATTTTCCGGGATGAAACAGGACATGAAGCGGACAGTGTATTCAGGCTTTTCCATGACACAGTGGACATGGAAACCATAGGAGAAAAATACACGCCCATAGGCGCCTGGGCATGGGGACTAAGCAGGGGACTGGACTGCCTTTCCGCACAAGACGGGATCTTGGCGGACAAAGTGGCCGTACACGGACATTCAAGACTGGGCAAAACTTCTCTGTGGACAGGTGCCATCGACACTCGCTTTGCCATGGTCATATCCAACTGCTCCGGATGCTGCGGAGGAGCGCTTCACAGAAGAAAGTACGGAGAAAATCTTTCCCAGCATTTTCAGGCCCATCTCAACTGGGGCGTTCCATGCTGGTTCGTGAACAGACTGGACAATTTCATCTGGCATGAAGAAAACCTGCCCTTCGACCAGCATGAACTTATGGCCCTGGCAGCGCCCAGACCGCTGGCTGTTGCGACTGCAACGGAAGACAGAGACGCGGATCCGAAAGGGGAGTTCCTGGCGGCAAAGGCGGCTTCGGCAGTATATGCGCTCTTCGGATCAAAGGGACTGCAGGCCGCGGAAATGCCGGAACCGGACATCAACCTGACAGGGGATATTTCATTCCACTACCGAACAGGCATACATGACCAGACACTTCAGGACTGGGAACACTATCTTGAATTGGCGGACATATATCTGGCCGCCGAAAAAATGTAACCGCCTTTTAATGCCACAATCAGGATATCACACGCAGAAAACGGTGCATGACATTGACGCTCTTGGCGTATGATCTGTCCTCCCAGTTTTCTGCGTAAAGATCGGAGTACTGCAGCAGAACATAGTCTTTACCATCACTGTCCTTCAAAGGCAGCATGTTTGAATAATAGCAGCCAGATTTTTCCAGCTCAAGCATAATGCCATCATCCCATTCTATGCCGTCCTTTGAAGTATATATGACCTGTCCCTTGCCCCATGGAATCTCTTGTTTCCAGGCCCGTCCGTGCATGACATATCCCCCGGCAAGCGGTGCAATCTGCACATTGCGCAGCCCATGGCTGAGATGTATCTCCGGAAGCCGGATCCAGCTTTTGCCATTGTCCATGCTTTTGCAGACCTCCAGGCAGCAACTGTCCTGAAGATTACAGGCATAAACCAGCAGGGTCCCGTCCTGATGGAACTGAAGCGAACCGTATCCCCGTTTATAGGATTCCATGTCCACCACGCTTTCAAGCTGAAAACTTGCACCGTTGTCCCTGCTTGTAAAGAGACGGTACCTGGGTTCCCTTATTTCTGATATGAAATCCGGGTCACAGGTCTCAAGCACATATATCACGCCGTCCTTTGCCTTTGCATCATATATGCGCCCTTTCCATGGTGAAAACTCGTATGGTTTCTCCCAGGTTTTTCCCAGATCAAAACTGCGGATGACAAGGGATGTGTCCCATGGCTGACAGCAGATTTCGGCGTACTGAGTATTGCGGAGCGCAAAGCATGTAAGCACACCATCCTGATAGACCGCCTTCTCAATGGATATAGTATAGACTCCTTCAAGAAGTATTTCCTTTGAAAAAGGCATTTCAGAAGCTGTCGACCAGCTTTTTCCTCCGTCTTCCGAATAACGGTATTCTATCCAGCCGAATGCGGAATGGCCGCTGCTTCTTATGCCGGAGCAGTTTGAATTGAAGCCCATGATCCTGCCCGGGGCATATTCAACCATGGCATGAGTCATATGCCCGCTGCGTCTGCGGGAAGCATTGTCCACATGAAGTACCGGCTCCGAGATCTCCAGTGTTCCTATGCTGCTTTTATGTTGAATTGCCATATTGACTAACCTCCGATTTGCTGGATTTAAACTGCGATCGATCACAGTCAAATATGATCGTCGATTCTATTATACAGCTATCCCACCAATGTGCAATATGCCTTCAAAAGAATAATTCAACTATTCCATGACCTTTTAAAAACGATTTTTACAAACAAAGAAAAAATCAGAACAGAAGATCTCAGCTATTTAAAAATGATTTTTCCCCGATAAGGCATTGCCGATGCAAAGCTTGGAAATCGACTTGAAACTGCACGGATGCGGGCCAGGTCGCAAACAACTTTCCAGACACCCCTGCATTCCTGAGTGCTTTTTCACCATGAAAAAACACCAACTGACCGGAATATCTAACAGAAAATAACACGGGCAAATTGAACTGCACACCTATATCCTCCTCCACTTTCCGGATATTTCATCACTGAATTACAAACATATATTGAAATATATAAAATTGCAATTATTTATATACAAAAAATAAA
>JAZURH010000286.1:0-4588 GCA_045606125.1 Lentisphaeria bacterium
TGTTGTCTTCCTAAGACCGCTTGGCCTCCGACTTACCGTGTATCCCCCTGTCACAAGATAACTGAGAAGCGGAAGCTGCGAAAGGACTATTTTCGTATTGTTCTCAACTTGGGCGCTTTCCTGTTCATTCTCATGAGTTCCGAAAAGTCCTGCGTTTTTTTTCTTTTTCGATGTAGAGGATATTTTTGATTTTTCATCCTGCATTTGACCATATTCTTTATGGCTGTACTGATCTGAAAAATATATGCACCAGTCATCATCGCTTATTGAATGGGATATTTCTTCAAGGGAGCGCATATAAAGCTTGGAACGATTGCCAAGTTCCACTATTGGTGTAAGAAGAAGCTGCTGATATTCTATTTCGGATATGGCATTGTCCAGCTTTGGAATGATCGAATCGCATCTGCGCAGATTTTCGATCTTTTCCTTCAACAGGGCACAATCTGTATTCAGTGTATGATTTATTGTCAGCAGTATGGAAAACAGCATTATGAAAAACAGTGCGCATGCTGCGGCAAGAGTGGTAAATCGATCTTCCCTTGTTCGGCGCCAGCGGATATTATCCGGCGCCAGGGACAGCGAATATTTGGCCATGCCAAGTTCCTGCATGGCCAGTCCGTAGGCGGCCGCAAACTCCGGACATGCCACATTTCCTTCAAAGACAGGGCCGAATACGGTGACCTTGCAGTTGCACAGTTCCGAAAGTGCACAGTCAAGCCCTTGAATATTAGCTCCTCCACCGCAAAGCCAGATGCCATCAATGAAATGTTCCGCAATGTCCTGCAGTTCTGAAGATTTCCATATGTCCATTGCATTTTTCAATTCATTGAACAGTGTTTCCACTCCGTTTTCACAGCTGTCAGCTCCCGCCATAAGCGAGGTTGTGTTCAGAATGTTTCCGGCAAGCACTACGACGCATGTGGTAGTCTCTTTTCCTATGTCAAGTATGACCTGGGGCTCCATTGAGCGTTCAGTTTCAGGATGCAGCGCAAAAAGCGCATTTGCCACTGCAATTCCGCCCATTGAAGCATTTGACATGAGAAGTCCAGTTGATTCAAGCTGCTGGCTTGTCTGCTCCGGTATTTGCTGACGGCAAAAACCGGTAAGAACCGGATTTTCAGCGCTGTAAACAGGCTTCATCCTCTGGAAATCGGAAACAAAGCTTTCACCTGAAAGTCCGGCAAGGTTGAATGTCTCCGCTTCCACAAGAGTCTGTAAAGTGTCGTCACTGGCATTTTTGGGGTATTCATTCAGAACTTTTGTTGTGCACATGTACTGCGGCACGACAACCGCAATGGGAAGCTTTTCTAACTTGAGTTCCTTAAGCCATTTTACAATGCCGCTTTCCCCGTACAGTTCCGCAGAATCCAGGAAACCTTCCTGCTCAAGTTCATATTTTGCATGAACCATGGGCATGTTCCTGCCACGCTTTGCCATCAGGACCTTGACCGATGTCTGGCCTATGTCCAGTATGCAAGCTGTGTTTAGCGGTTTGAACTTCATGTGCGTTATCCTGCCGTCAGACTATCTTTCAACAAACTTTCCTTCGTCATTTATCACAGTTGCCGTAATGAAAACAAGCAGATTCATCGGCGTGTTCTTTGTCACAGTATGCCTGAAGAAAAATCCTATCAGTGGTATGTCCCCGAGAATCGGGACTTTCTGAATTGTATTCGTCTTCTTGTGCTCCAGCATTCCTCCAAGCACTACTGTCTGACCGCTTGCGACGCTTACCGTTGTGAGTATGGACTGTTCATAGGTATGGGGCAGCTTTATGTTGGTCAATTCAGAGTTATCTTCGCCATCGCTGTCATCGTCATCATCGTCGTCGTCATCGTCGTCGTCACTGCCATTTGTTATGTAATCTTCCCATCCTTTGAGCTCGACTATTTCCGGTTTCAGTCCCAGCATTATGGTGCGACCATCGTTTCCGACATTGACATTCACATCAAAGGTAAGTCCGATAGGCAGTTCAGTCGGCGAGCCAGAAGGCACGAGTATCTGATCAGTGCCATGTTCATCACCTCTGTCAATGCTTTCAACATCATAGTCTTCAAAGTAGTACAGCTTATCTCCTTTTCTTATGCGTGCCTGCCTGTTGTTCATAACAGTCACCTTGGGTATGCTGAGAGTCACCGTGGATTCCTTTTTGTCCAGTGCGCTTACCAGCACATCAAATGTTCTGTTTGCAATGACACCGCTGAAGTTCACCAATCCCAGACCATCGGCATTTCCCGGTTTCAGGACACCCATCTGTGTGATCGCGTTCACGGCCTTTATTGCTTCCTGCCCAAGCGGATTATGATAATTCACCACATTCTGCTGGGTAATTTCTGTTCCCACATCTATAAGGTCTTCTCTGCTGACAGTCATGAATCTTGCTTCAATGGCAACCTGCACCGGGGGCTTGTCGAATTCTCTTATAATTTTTTCTGCCAGTCTGATGTTTTCCCTGGTGTCCCTGATGACCACGATGTTTCTGTCCCTGAAAAGCTGGAACGAGGCACCGTCATTGCCGTTTCCCAGAAGAAGATCCAATGCCTCTTCCAGTTCATTGTCTTCTTTTTTCTCTACAGTTCCGGGGCTGTCCTCCGAACCTTTAACGGACGGTCCGTCGGGAACAGTCGGTACTGTTCCGTGATGCAGTCTTATTATGCGGGTTTCCATGGTCTTCTTCTGGCTTTCCTCCTTGTCCGCCTCGGTTATCCAAAGCATGTTTTCCCCCATGTAGAAAGCCAGATTCATGTTTCTGGTGATGTAGCGCAGCACTTCAGCCAACGGCACATTTTCCACTTCCAGGGTGAGAGTCTTGTCCAGTTTTATTGAATCATCAGCAATAACATTTATACCGCTGGCTCTTTTGATCTCGGCGGCTATTTCCGGTATTCCCGCATTCTGGCATCTGAAGTTCTTGAGTATGCACTTCTGGCGGAAGCGCGCCTCAGTGTCTGACTCCGGCATTTCTATTGGAATCAGCTCCTCATTTGACTTTACAGTCTGCTCGTATGATTCAGGTATGTTTAGTTTTTTCCTTGTTTCGTCCAGCATGGCCGCTTCGGTTGCGGCTATTATTCCGTCTCTTTTCGGCAGGGCGAGGGTTCTTTCTATCGCCAGATTAAGCGCGTCAACTTCGCTTTTCAGGGAAGTTACCCCGGTTTCCTCAAAGGTTTTGCCTATCAGCGGCGTAAGTTCGACCTTGGCCTGATCTACTTCGCCTTTCTGAAGATTATCATGCACGCTGTCAAGTATTTCACGGACAAACTTATACCTTTCCTGCTGCTTTTTTGCCTCGTACTCTTTCAGTGTAGTTGTCTTTGTAGAGCAGGCAGTCATGGCCGCTGCAAATGCCAAAGTGCAGATTTTCAAATGTCCGGTCAGTTTTCTGTGCAAGTCCATTGTGTCCGTCCTGTTATTGCAAACTGCATCAAATCAAAGCATCATTCGTTATTATGCCCTGTCCATAGCAGAACTCTATTCCTTTTTCAAGGCACGCTATGAAATTCCGCTGAAGAGAAGTATTTCTTGGAGCCTTTTCGATGGGGATGTCGGGATCGCCGAAGATTCTTTCCCTGTGCTGCCTGTCTGACTTTCCATCAGCTTTGGGTGCATCTTCAAACAACGTTTGAAAACGCAATATATTTGAATTTTGGGGAAGGCAGTGCTTGAGTTGCCTGTCCAGAAGCCATGAGCAGCATCTGCTGCAGCACAAAGTCATCTCCGGGAAATACTTTTTGAAGAAATCCTTTGCATCCGTCAGAGACTTTCTGCATTCTTCGTAGTCCAGAGGGGCAAGAGCTGGAATATGGACATTGAGATACATGTCTCCTTTTTTCATTATTACGGGGGATGATTCTTCCGCATCCAGGGAAATGAACTCAAGTTTGCCTGATGCGTTTCTTATGAGTTTATTTTCCTCATGCCATGCTCTTGGTTCAAACTGCAGTCTTCCCAGTCTGAAAAGTCGGCAATCAAATGTGTTTTTCACCCAGTAGGGATGAAGATTTCCCCATTTATCGTGCTTGTCATGGCAGTCATGAGCCCATATTTCCAGGTCAGAAGCACCGTTTCTGAGAATCTGAAGTGGAATATTTCTGCATTTGTAGTATGCCATGGTCTCCGGAAGTTTTCCAAGTACGGCAATGGACAGGAAGAAATCCGGTCCGGGGGTGTCCTCTGGAATCTTAGAAAGGTTGTTCATCATCCAATGGCAATGCCAAAGGTGTTCAGTGGCGTCTCTGCTTTCTCTCAAGGCAGCGCCTTCCTTCAGAAACGCATCCTTTGCTTCCTGGTTGAGACCGCAAATATCTGCAGCTTCTTCAAGATACGCCTGTTCAAGCAGATACGGAATGCCTTCCGGGCAGCTGTTCTTTGTTATTTTCCGGGTAATTTCCATTATTTTAAGTACCTTTTAGCAAAAATTCACCACAATTTTGTGAAATGTAGTATTAAAAGAAGATATTACAACAGGAAAAATTATTTTTAATCTGAAGAAGTAATTTCAAAAATAACGCGAAATGTACAATTTTTGAAATTACCTCAGTTTTTTACTTTTTTGATAATAAAGCCATTTGCCTTGAGTTTTATTTCC
>JAZURH010000287.1:0-2754 GCA_045606125.1 Lentisphaeria bacterium
GGTATGTCAGATCAATGGCCTCTCTTTCCTGTCCTGCCATAATGACGGGACGTCTTTCCATAGCCGCCATAACCGCCGGAAGGCATACTGCGGGCACCGCTTGAACGCGTGGAAGTCAGGCCCTTGTACTTGCCGCCGAAATTCAGCATTGCATCGTCGGGCTGACTGATAGGCAATGGGCGTTCAATGTACTTTTCAATGTCCGGAATTACAAAAGCACTGTCCTCATCTGCAAAGCTGATGGCACGTCCTTTGTGCCCTGCCCTTGCGGTGCGTCCCACACGATGGACATAATCCTCGGCCTCATAGGGGAAATCATAGTTTATGACATGGGTCACATCATCCACATGTATGCCACGCCCCGCCACATCCGTGGCAACGATAATCTTTATCTTGCTGTCTCTGAAATCATCCAGTATCCTGAGACGCTTTTTCTGATCCACATCGCCGGTAAGCATCTCACATTGTATGCCACAGCGTGTAAGCGCAGAATGCAATGTTTCAACATCATGGCGCCTGTTGCGGAATATAATGACTCTGCGGCAATCCTCATTTGTCAATATCCAAAGCAGAACCGACATTTTCTCTGTTGTTGTCAGGGCATATACAGTTTCGTCAATACCCTCAGCGACAACCCGTTCCGGCTCGATTTCAACAACTTCAGGCTTCTGCCCCATCCAGCGGGACGCAAGTTCCATTATATCATGTGTCAAAGTCGCACTGAAAAGCATGGTCTGGCGTTTCGCTGCAGGCGGCAGACTGCCCATTATGCGTTTTACATCGGGAATAAATCCCATATCCAGCATTCTGTCCGCCTCGTCAATGACAGCTATTTCTATCTTTGACATGTCTATTGCACCCCTGCCGATAAAATCCAAAAGACGACCGGGAGTGGCTACCACCAGATCAACACCGCCAGCAATCTGACTCATCTGCTTATCAAAATCCATGCCGCCAAACACGGCAGTAACGCGAAAGTCCCGGCAATATGCCCCTATGGCAACAGCGTCCCTGTATATCTGCACTGCCAGTTCCCTTGTAGGGGCAAGTATAATGCCCATAGGCTGCCAAGGTTCTCTTGCGGACTGTTCCCCCTTCAGAAAACGCTGAAGTATTGTAATAAGAAATGCCGCAGTTTTGCCTGTCCCTGTCTGCGCTTTTCCGGCCAGATCTTTGCCGGTAAGAGAAACGGGAAGAGCCTTTGCCTGAATAGGTGAACATTTCTTGAAGCCAAGTTCTTCAAGAAGTGCCCTGAGTATTCTGTTATCTAAAGGCAGATCCTGGAAAAGCACATCTTCCGCATTTTCCTTCTGCAATGCCGGCGGCTCCCATCCGGTCATATCCATATTGCGCGGTCTACGGTCTGCAGTCTTTTTATTCAGCTCCTCATGTCTGTTTTCTTCGACATTTCTACCGCCTTTATGCTTTGCCGCGCGTGCGTTTCCGGAAGTCTGCTGCCTGCCATTCTGCTTCTGTCCTTTTTTATCGCCTGCGCTATCGGACTGCCCATGACGGTCATTGTGTTTCTTTTTTTCAATGTTTTTCTGCAGTTCAGGCCGTCCCTGACGCCGTGGCTGCCTGCGGGGTCCATCTTCTGGAAGATAGACCGGCGCATGCCCTTCCCTGTCATTGCCTGTATTTTCCTCTGACTTGCGCCCGGCAAGCCAATTCCAAATCTTAGATATTATGCCCAACTTCTTTTTCCTTCCATAGTTGCGAAACCGGAACTGTCCCAGTCAACCGGTCTCATTTTTCAAATGATATACGCGGATCGATTATCATATACGCGATGTCCGATACAATATTTCCCGCAAGTCCAAGCAATGCGGTCAGCGAAAGCACGCCCATAAAAACAGGATAATCGCGCCCGACAATGGCCTCCAGACTTAAAGTACCCATACCGGGTATTTCAAAAACTCTTTCTATTATCACACTTCCGGCAAAGATCAAGGTAAGCACCCCGCCAAAACCTGTTGCAATCGGAATCAGTGCATTCCTCAAGACATGAAACCACAGGACACGGGCAGTACCGGCCCCCTTGGAATATGCAGTTCTAACATAATCGCTGCGAACTTGCTCAAGCAGGGAGTTTTTCATCAGCAATGTCAGTACAGCAAAACTTCCACTCATATAACATACAACAGGCAGCAGCATATGTGTAAATATGTCCCATACCTTGTCGAAAAAACTCATTTCGCCGAAGTCCTGAGAATAAAAACCAGTTGCTGGCAATATGTCCCACATACCATCAACCGTTCCGCAAAATGCCATTTTCAATACCATGCCCAACGCAAAAGCCGGAACAGCATATCCGGTGAACACAATTACACTGCTTGCAAAATCAAATACACCGCCATGACGCAGGGCTTTCAGCATTCCAAGTGGTATGCACACAAGATATGTCAACAGAAATCCGGTCAATCCGAAGGTAAGAGAAACAGGAAATCTCTCACTTATAAGCTGCCATGCGGTGCGGTTTGGGAAACTGTAGGATTCCATCCTCATTCCCATAGCATCCCTGAACAACCATTTCCAGTACCGCACAAGAAACGGCTTGTCAAAACCATAATGCTTCCTTATGGCAGCACGCTGTTCCCGGGAGATGGCAGCATAGTCACCTGATGCAGCTGAACTTTCGCCGCCAGCCCCTATTCCCCGCATACGCATTATAGCCTGCTCTACTGGCCCGCCAGGCACAAACTGTATAAGCGCAAAGCACAACAGTGTGATCCCTATAAAAGTAGGGAAGACCAG
>JAZURH010000288.1:0-13576 GCA_045606125.1 Lentisphaeria bacterium
CGGCCCCAGCATGATGCCCGGCGGATCACCCGAGGCATGGCCCTATGTAAAGGAAATCTTCCAGAAAATCTGCGCCCACACAGATGCAGGCGAACCCTGCTGTGACTGGGTAGGCGAAAACGGCGCCGGACACTTCGTAAAAATGGTCCATAACGGCATCGAATACGGCGATATGCAGATGATCTGCGAAACATATCACATCATGAAGGCCGTTGGTCTCACCAATGAAGAAATGCACCAGGTCTTCAGCGACTGGTACGATGGGGAGCTCAACAGCTATCTTATCGAGATCACAAGAGACATCCTCGCATACAAGAACGAAGAAGGACAGGCTGTAGTGGACCTTATCCTGGATACAGCAGGACAGAAGGGCACAGGCAAATGGACTGCCATCGCGGCACTTGACGCGGGAATGCCCCTCACCCTTATCGGCGAAGCAGTTTTCGCACGCTGCCTTTCCGCTATCAAGGACGAACGCGTCGCGGCAAGCAAGGTCCTCAAGGGTGATGTCACTCCCTTCACCGGAGACAAGAAGCAGCTTATCGATGACCTGCGCCAGGCACTCTACGCAGCCAAGATCGTTTCGTACGCTCAGGGCTATCAGCTGATGATGGCTGCCGCAAAGGAATTCGGCTGGAAGCTCAACTATGGCGGCATCGCCCTTATGTGGCGCGGCGGCTGCATCATCCGTTCACTATTCCTCGGAAAGATCAAGGAAGCTTTTGACAAGGATCCCGAACTCAAGAACCTGCTGGTGGATCCCTTCTTCAAGGATGTCATGGACAAGTCACAGGCCGCATGGCGCCGCGTTGCAGTCACTGCAATACAGACCGGCGTGCCCATGCCCTGCATCACAAGCGCACTGTCCTACTTTGACGGATACCGTGCGGATCGCCTCCCCGCAAACCTGCTCCAGGCACAGCGCGACTACTTCGGCGCACATACCTATGAGCGCGTGGACAAGCCCCGCGGCGAATTCTTCCACACCAACTGGACTGGACACGGCGGCAACACAACCGCAAACACCTACATGGCGTAATAAAATAACCGGTTGAAACACAGGGGGGCACGACTTTCAAAGCCGTGCCCTCTCCTTTTTTTAACTGCTGCCCATGTTTCTGAATGAAAAATGGGATTATCAGGTTAAATTACAGTTCATGTCGGCCCCATGAACATGACAGCGGCCCAGTCTCAGATTTTTCTTCAGCATAATTCCATTGATTTTATCCCAGAATGATAGCTTGCTTCACATTGAATCCCTCCATTGACAGGTGCTATCGGCTACCGTCGCCTCAAATGGGGAAAGTGAATCGGGTCCGGCAGTGCAATGCCAGTGCGGGGGGCAAGGGAATGAATGCAGCAAGAGCTGTAAAGGCAATGAAGTGTGAAGTCATTGCATCCGGCATCATCGGTGGGCACACAGGACGCTGTCTTCTGGAAGCTCTGGACGGGGAGGATATACGCCACAGTTTCACAACCATCAAGGGAGAAACCCGCTGCTGCATAAATATCATAGACCTGGATACCGGTCTGCAGACCGAATATCTGGAACCCGGTCCCTCCGTATCAACCGGAGAATACGAAGTTTTTCTTGAACTTTACGACCATATATGCAGTCAGGCGGAAGCTGTCACTATTTCAGGCAGCCTGCCCCCGGGAATACCGGAAAATGCCTATGAGGAGTTGATCAGGCGTACAGACAGAAAAGTCTTTCTGGATACAAGCGGAATCCCTTTGAAAAAGGCTTTAAAGGCAGCTCCCTTCTGCGTAAAGCCCAACAGAACTGAACTTGCAGAACTTGCGGGAGTTCCTATGGATTCTCAAAGAGCCTGTATGGACGCACTGGCTTCCATACACGAAATGGGAATAACCCGCGCCCTGGTGTCACTCGGCTCCGATGGAGCAATGATGTGCTGCAGCGAAGGCACTTTTCAGGCAGTTCCACCCGCTATTGAAGCAATCAACTCAGTAGGCTGCGGAGATGCCATGACAGCGGCGCTGGCAGTTGCCGAAATCAGAAAACTCCCGCCCCATGAGGCCCTGAAACTGGCGGTGGCAGTCTCTGCAGCGGCGGCAGGAACCGTACATACCGGCGAAATGGATATTGTAAATGCGGAATCAATTTTAAATAAAGTAAAACTGGAGAAACTATGCTGATCTCATCAAAGAAAATGCTGCTTGCTGCGCAGAAAGGCGGATATGCAGTCGGCGCATTCAATGCGGAAAACATGGAAATGGTAATGGCTATCGTTGCCGCAGCTGTCGAAATGAATGCACCCGCAATAATACAGACAACACCCTCCACCTTGAAATATGCAACACCGGCTATGTTCCGGGCAATGGTAAATGCAGCAGCCGCAGATGTGAATGTCCCTATAGCAATGCATCTTGATCATGGGAACAGCATACAGCTTGCTGAAAAGGCCATCGCAGCAGGATATACTTCCATAATGATAGACGGCTCTCAGGAAGTCTTTGAAAATAACATCGCCATGACAAAACAAGTGGTGGCAATGGCATCTCCCCTGAACATACCCGTGGAAGCGGAACTCGGCAAGGTCGGCGGCAAAGAGGATGACCTGGAAAGCACAGACAGCTGCACCGATCCGAATGAAGCTGCGGAGTTTGTACAGCGCACCGGAGTGGATTCACTGGCAGTGGCGATAGGGACTGCGCACGGCGTGTACAAAAGCGTTCCCAAGCTGGATGTGCCGCGGCTGAAGGAAATACGCAAAGTAGTCAATGTGCCGCTGATCCTGCACGGCGCATCAGGATTGTCAGATGATGCAGTGCGCGAATGCATTGCAGAGGGAATTTGCAAAGTCAACTTCGCAACTGAACTGCGCATTGCCTACACAGCAGGTGTACGCAGCTTCCTTGAAGCGGATTCAAAGGCATTTGACCCTAAAAAATACGGCATTCCGGGAATGGACAAAGTCAGGGAACTGGTAATGGCAAAGATCAAGGTCTGCGGAAGCAATGGGCGCGCCGCGGATTCATTGTGAAAAAACTACTATGATTGCAACACTTACACCCAATCCATGCATTGACAAGACAGTAGCTGTCTCAAATTTTGACATCTACAAAATGAATCGGGTCAGAATATTGCGCTCTGATGTATCAGGCAAGGGAATAAATGTTTCCCTTGCGCTGCGCGGCCTGGAATATGCGACTGCTGCCATAGGTTTTGACTTCTGCGATGGAAATCCCTCTTCCACTCTTAAAACGGCCATGGAGGAACAGGGCATTCCATCAAAATTCGTCGATGTGCCGGGACAACTCCGCCTTTGCACAAAAATTTTCGATGAAAGCCTCAAGCATACCATTGAAATAAATGAATACGGCACGCCAGTCTCGCCGGAAAACGGTGAAAAACTTATCGCACTCGCAGCCGAAACAGCAAAAAACGCAAATTTCCTGACGCTTTCAGGAAGTCTGCCCAAAGGACTGGAAAGCGATTTCTACAGCCGATGCATCTGCGAAGTAAAAAAGACTGCTCCCGACTGCAAAATAGTAGTGGACGCAGAAAAAGAACTGCTTGTGAAAGCGCTTGAACAGCATCCTTTCCTCATAAAGCCAAACATCCATGAATTCCGTGCCACATTCAACTGCGATGTGAACAACGAAACAGAACTGGACAATGCTGCACGGAATATTCTGCAGAAATATGGTCTGGGAATGATATGCGTTTCACTGGGAGCGGACGGTGCGTACATGACCGATGGAAATGAATCCTATGTCTGCAATGCGGTGAAAGTTGAAGTGCGCTCAATACAAGGTGCGGGAGACTCAATGGTGGCGGGAATATGTGCTGCTGTGCAGGATGGACTGCCGCTGCCTGAAGTACTGCGCTACGCCGTGACTGCTTCCGGCGCTTCAATATCCCTTGAAGGTACACAGCTGTGTACGCGGGAAATATTTCTCCCACTGCTTTCACAGAACATCGGCATCAGGAAAATAGGTTGAACAATGGCTTCCTTCTTAGAATGGTTCAAAAAACACAGCTCTGAATATCAGGCTGCACTTTTCGATATTGACGGGACCATAACAATAGGCCCCAACCCGCTTCCGGGAAACAGTTCCGTTATTGAATATATGAGGAAAATCAATTTCCCGTTTTTCTTTCTGACGAATGACGGACTACATGGCCATGCTGCAAAGCAGCGGCAGCTTATGAAGGCAGGCGTGACTGCGTACGAGGATGAAATAGTGTCCGCAGGCGGTGCCATGAAAGTCGCTGCTGAAAAACTGGCTCTGACAGGAAAGAAAGTCTTTCTGCTGGGACAGGGAGGAGATCAGGAGGACTATATAAGTAAGGGCGGCATGATTCCCGTAACAGGCGAAAACATGGACGGATGCAGTGCAATGGTGGTAGGCGAAGGTGTCTTTGACTGGTATACCGACATAAATGCAGCAGTCAACTTCCTGAAGGTGCACAAGGGCATTCCAATAATCGTTGCCAACCCGGATTCATTCTGGGCCGGGGGCAAGAACGGCACCCTGGGAATTGGAGCGGGAGGAATTGCCCGTTTCATAACAACCATTCTAAGGGATATGGGAGAGGAAAGGGAAATATACTACACAGGAAAGCCCAACAGAAGCATATATATTGCCACAATAGAACGCTTGAAGCAAAAGTTCAATATGGACAATGTGGACAACAGCCGTATACTGATGCTGGGTGACGCACTGTTCTCGGACATACTCGGCGGAAACAGCATGGGCATGACATCCGTGCTTATGATGACCGGCGTGACCAACGATAAAATGCTCGCCGCTGCTGAAAAAGACAGGGTGCCGGCGTTTGTGTTCGACACCCTGGGGTAAAATCCGGATAATCACTTGAGGTAATTTCAAAAATAGAGCGAAATGCGCATTCAGATAATAAATTTGAAATTACCTCACTTTACATCATCAACAAACGGGATATCAGCGGCAAACTCCGCTTCCCACGGATAATGTATAGTCAACTTCTGACCGCCCAGCTGGCAGGACTTAACGGCATAGATGCCGGGCAGGGTCATACGCAGTCCTTCACGCAGTGAGATCGGGAACTCCTTGTCCCCGCGAAGGAATGCAGAGAACATGTGATCAAGCAAGGCATAGTCCACGCCGCCGTGTCCCTGGGCAGAGGCATTTCCTGCATACTCATTGGGCATAGTGTCAATGGGAAACTCGGTAAGGTCGCGGCAGGCGTAAAGTTCTTCCGACATAAGGCGGACAACCGGAGGCGTCTTGCCTCTGGAATCAATACGTTCGAAATATCCTTTGGTTCCGAATACCCTGTATGAATGATGCCCGAAGAAGGCCTTGCAGGCACCGTTTCTGAGAAGCCGGATGGTGACTCCTGATTCAGTCTGGAACAATGCGGCCTGCATATCATCCTTTTCTGCATCTTTTCTTATATGTTTGCCTGTGCCCACGCAGATGGCATAACGCAAGTCTTCCTTCATTATACGGAGCAGCGGTCCAAGGGAATGGGTACAGTAGCTTATAGGCTTCAGCCTCTTGCGCCAGGGACTGTGGACTGTAAGCTGGTTCACCTCGCCTGGCTTAAGGCGTGTCGCATGTATGTATTCAGCCTCCATGTAATATGGTTCGCCTAAGAATCCCTTCTGATAAAAGTCCGCAAGGGCATTGATAAAGCCCCATTCATTCGGATTTGCGCCAGTCATAAGCCTTGCTGTGGATTCCTGCTCTGCTTTCCAGAGTCGCGCCGCCTCGTCAAGACTTGCCACGGAGGGTATGTCTGAAAAAACATTGATGCCCTTATTAAGTGCCTTTATGCAGAAATTTGCGTGCACATCGGCACCGGTCTCCACCATGATGATATCCAGTTCATGCTTTGCAAGCATTTCATCATAATCAGTGTAAAACACTGTTTCCGGAAAAAGTTCCTGCATAGGCTTGTCCTGAAGCCACTGTGTCTCACTCCAGAGAAGCGGGTCAAGATCGCAAGCTGCCACAAGTTCCGTGCATTCAAAGGATTCTGCGGCTATGCGTACCATGGCGCGGCCCCGGTGTCCAAGACCAACGATCCCTATTCTGATCTTATCCATTTTTTCTCCTTCTTTCCTGTAAATGCCCTATCGTGAATCACTTGAAGTACGCATGAAAAGTGTAAGGCAGATAAATTAAAAATCAAATACAACACACATTTTTTTGAAATTACCTCATAATGGCAAAATTATAGTTAAAAACAGTTCTGCATAAAATCTGATCAGAAAAATGATACAGAATCATACCCTGCAAAACTGCATAATTATGCTTTTTTACCTTGTTTTACATAAAAATACATGTACTTAATTTGATTATTTTAAAATCACAGGTATATTTACATCGTTTTTTAAAGACAATCGGGACATAGCGCAGCCTGGTTTAGCGCGTTTGACTGGGGGTCAAAAGGTCGTGAGTTCGAATCTCACTGTCCCGACCATTTATTTTCCACAAGGCACTTGGGTCTTTGCTCAAGTGCCTTTCTTTTTGCCATTTTGAGGGGAATTTTCGAGGTGAAAACGCCCTGATGCCTATATCGTAGAAGATTTCGGGTGAATCCCGCCGCACCCAAATCCCTCGTTTTCCGATTTATCCACTCCGCTTTCCAAAATCCCAGGACTTTATCCAGCCGCCATTCTATCTCTGCTTGAAAATAGCCATTTACGCTTATTCCCACGCCCAGACAGTTCCTTTTCCCAATTCAAGACAACAACAGCGGTGAAAACAAAAACTTCTCCATCGCGCCGAAGATTCACCGCCCCACCTTAAACGAGAGGTCTTTTACAGCCCGAGTGTTCCTGTTGCCCAAACAACCTTCCACAGATTGACGTTAAATCAGGATTTTAGGGGGTGTCAGTATATCCTGTCATTATCCATCTGCAGCCTGATAGATTCCCGGAATCTGCAGTTGCGAGGAAATCCTGTAACCGATGGACTTGTAGCCCGCTTTTCGCCTCTCGAACATCCTGGCCGTCATTGGAATCCTTGTGTCGGCATAGTCGTAGATGACCACTTCACTCTTCCTGTCGTACAACCGATGAAGCCGTCCGGCATATTGCGCCAATGTCCCACGCCAGGAGATGGGCATCGTAAGGAACAGCGTGTCCAGGCGCGGATCGTCGAAGCCCTCTCCAAGAAATCTGCCAGTGGCCAGCAAAAGGCGTGGCGCGTTTTGCGGAACTGCGGCAAAGGCGTTCTGGATTTCGACCAATGCCTTGCGCCTCATTCCACCCTGCATCACGAACAGATTCTGGACATTGCGGAATTGCTCCGCCAGCCAGGCAAGATGCTCCTTGCGCTCGGTAATGACCACGGGACTGCGCCCCTCCTTCAAAGCCACCTGCACATCATCGACAATCATTTGGTTGCGATTGCCATCGTGGACAAGCATTTCGTAAATGTCGTGTATGGATGGCTTTGGCTGTTCCACATCTCCTGAAGACGGCAATTGCAGTCCTGTCTCCCTGACCACAACCCGATGGTCGAATGGCCTTTCCTGCGCCTGCTGGCGGTCGTTCACACGATAGCGCACCGGACCGCACTGCATGAATATGATGGGATGGTGACCGTCCTTTCTGGTCAGCGTGGCTGACAGTCCAAGGACATATCTGCATTTGCACTGCCTGATCACGGATTCAAAGGTGAATGCCGACAGGTGGTGGCATTCGTCCACAACCACCATCCCGTAGTTCCCGACTAGGTCATCCACCACGCCGTCATGGATAAGGCTCTGGATGGAGGCTATGTCGATGACGTTTGTCGACTTGTGCCTGCCGCCGCCGATGGTTCCGATTTGTGTCCTGTCCAGTCCCAGAAATGTCTGAAGACGGCTTTTCCACTGCTCCAGCAGTTGCACTCTGTGGACAAGGACAAGCGTGTTCACGGAACGCCGCGCAATCATGTAGATCGCCACGACGGTCTTGCCGAATGCCGTGGAAGCGGAAAGGACGCCAAGGTCGTTTGCCAAAAGGGCTGTGGCAGCCTTGTCCTGCTCTTCGCGCAATCTGCCGTGGAACACGAAATCCTGCGGCACCCCACGGTTGCGCCTGTCGCTGACCGAGTACGGGATGTGATTGTCCAGCAGCAGATGCGTCAATTCTTCCGCGCAGCCTCTGGGGAGGCCGAGGTGTTCAGGGAAGTCCTCTGCGCAGCAGATGATGCGCGGCTTGTCATAGACCGGCATGCGCATTGCCTGTGCGCGGTAGAACTCAGGATTCTGGAATGCCGCCAGGCGAAGCAGGGCCGTCCTCAACCTCGGGGTAAGTTGCGACTTGCTGAAGAAAATCTCGTTTCCAATGACAATCTCCAGCGTCTGCGCAAGGCCATCCGCGAGATTCTGCGGCTTCCTTTTGCGGGAGGGAGGTTGTTCCCAGGGTTTTTCGTCCTCCTCTAGTTCAGGCATTTTCACGGCAGTGACGCGTCCCGCTTCGACAGCCTTGCCTGCAAGCGTCTCCACTGCTTCGGGCGTCATTGGCACAATGCTCGCAAGAAACTTCCATTGGTCGGAATATGGCTGGAATGCGCCATCCACAAAGACGCTGTTTCCCGCCCTTCTCGACACTGCCTGCAATGGCAGGGCAATCAGGTTTCCCAGCCCTCCCGACGGCATGGTGTCCTGGTTCGGGAAGAAACGGTCGTATGATTCAAAGCCAAGTTCGGGACGCGTCTCCATCGTCTCCGTAAGCAAAAAACTGCCCATTTGCCTGGCGATGCGAGCCGCGACGGGAGCCGTAAAGAAAATCCAGACATGCGCACCGTTTCCCGACCTTGAACGCTCCACGGCGGCTGGAACGCCATGCCTGCGGCAAGTGTCCACGAAAGCCCTAGCGTCATCAACATAGTTCTTCTTGTCAAAATCGACTGCAAGAAAATAGCAATGCTCGTTCTCAAGCATTGGATAGACACCGATGACGAAGGCGTTCCCCCTTCTGTCCACACCCCGCAGATGCATTTCGACAACCTCATCCGTGACGGGCAGGAAAACACGGTAGGGGCATTCGCCGCATTTTGTCTTCGACTTGTTACAAAGACCATGCCGCCATTCGTTTGCGCAGGCAGGCTGGTATCCTGCCCTTCCTGTCTTCCTGCTCTCAAAGCGTCTGGGATAGACATCCTCGCGTCCCTTGAAAAGCCGCCTGAATATGGCTATCTTCGCCTGCGGGGAATAGACGGAGCTGGCGTTTGCCAGGGCTGGCGACGGGGGGCTGGCCATCCTCTGCCTTTCCAGCAGCAACTGCTGGATGCGAAACTGGATGCCCTGCTGCTCCGCCTGCAATTCCCCCAGGCGTTGCCGCAGCTGTTCCAACTCGGAATCAAGCCCGTTCATTTCACGCCGATGTCCGTGTCATCTGCCTTGTCCAGGATTTGCTGGACGCCCGAAACCAGCGGCTCCAGTGTGCTGTAGTCCTTGGGTATGTCGCTGCCGAGCCTGTAGGTCGCCACGCCCATCGGCTTGCCGAAGTCGCGGATGGCCAGTTCCACAATACGCCTTTTCGCCTCGCGGCAGAGAATCAGCCCGACACTGGGGTTCTCGTCTGGATGCCGTTCCCTGTCGTCCAGAACAGACAGGTAGTAGTTCAACTGCCCAAGATAAATGGGCTTGAACCTCCCCCGTTTCAGTTCGATGGCGACCAGGCACTTGAGGCCCCTGTGGAAGAACAGGAGATCTATGAAGGACTCCTCGTCCTCCTCGATGACACGGTAACCGTCGGCAATGTAGCAGAAATCGTGCCCGAGGGACTGAATGAACTTCTTGACCTCCCTGACCAGTGCCTTGTTCAATTCCCGCTCGTCAACATCCTGTTCGGAATCCGCGTCATCGATGTTGATATAGTCCAGCAGATACTCGTCCCTGAAGGCTCGTACAGCCATCGCCGCCTGTCTTGCGTCCGGCAGCGTCAGGGCGAAATTGTTGGGCAACACGCCGTATTTTCGGAAATCGTCCGCCTTTATGTGGGCCTTGAGCGCCTCCACGCTCCAGAACTCAGCCGCGCATCGCCTGATGTAGTACCAGCGTTCTGCCATGTCCTTGCATCCTTCCAGCAAGGAAATATGATGGGTGAAGCCTATCTGCAAAAACGCGGCTATATCTTCGGACGGCAAATCGGCAATTGACGATTGCCGATTTGTGTTATCTTGTATTGTTGCAATCGGCAAGTGCAAAATCTGGCCTTGCTCCAATTCGGCACTTGGCAATTGCCGAATTACACCGGCAGCATTCCACGCCTCGTAGAAGGTCCTCATATACTTGATGCTTCTTGCCGAAAAACCGCGCAGGCCAGGCAGTTCTATCTGGAGCCGTCTGGAAATGGCCTCAATTGCCCCCGTACCCCACTTGTGCTCGCGAGAATTTGCGGAGACGTATGCTCCGATGCCGAAATAGAGCTTCAACTGCTCGGCATTGGCAAGGCGCGCTGCCATGTAGCGGCTTTGCAGGATGGCCGCCTTGATCTTTTTCACCGTCTCGATGCAATCCAATGTATTCTCGTTCTCTGTCATTGTGATGTTCTCCTGTCAATCAATGCTGTTTCCAATTCTTGAAAGCAATTGGTTGATTTCCTCATCACTGCACGTGTTTGCGGCCAGCGTCATGGAAAGACTGTCAATCCCTTCGCCGTCCGTGAAGAAGTCTGGTGGATAGGACCATAGAAGCAGGACCACGTCCGCGCTCTTCAGCGGTGCCCTCTGGCATTTCGACTTGCGGAACTCCTCCTCATATACGGCGAACGTCTTCGGATGCTCCACACGCCGCCAGGGAATGGAGAAAGTCCGGCAGTCGTCCGGTTCCTCCTCCACCGCCACGATGTGACGGAACGGGCTTTCCATCAGCTGACGGGACATGCGCCAGAGTTCGCATCTGGGGTATGCGAAGCGGAACGATATCTTCCTGCTCCCCATGGGAGAAAAACGCGTCCCGAACTGGAGCATCTCCAGTTCATCGAACACCTTGATGACCGAAATCGGCGAGCAATCAAGGCTTTTGGCGACATCGCCGATGGTCGCGCCAGGGGAAAAACGCCCTAGAAGATGGCCAATGACATACATCTGCGCGAAATGTCCAAGTCGTCCGCGCATCTCCGACGGAAGGTCGCCTTTCCTTTCAAGTGTGAGCACCGCCCCCGCGAAAGGCAGGTGCAGATGGCGTCCAGGGCAGACAAACGGAATTCCCAGCTTCATCATGCGTTGCGCGTCGTGGGGGCGGAAATCCCTGCTGGCGTAGAATACAGAGCGTTTGAAGAATTCGGCAAGAGTGTCCATCTGGTGTTTCAGGCGGACGGGTGGAAGGCGGACACCATCCTTTGGGGTCGCCGCAATGCATTGCAGTCCCCTGACGGTGGTGTCATAGAGGTTGAAGAGGCCTCCTGCCACTGGCGGTATGCGGCTCTCGTCCCAAATCTCCCGCAGCGCCGTGTATGCGCCGTTCCCCAGCACACGCTGCAGGTAGTCGCCTGTAGAACGCCGAAAACTCTCCTCCTTGTCAGTCCTGTTGTCTGCCATTGTCTTTTTCCTTGTTTTTGTCTTTTATTCATAATGTAATACTTGACAAATAATTTTGCAAACTGGCAGATGCCACATGAATTAAAATATTTTTTCAGGTGAAAACTGCATTATTCGCTGTTTTTTCTGTACACCCAGCCTTCCTTTCTTTAATACATGGGGTGAAAGGAGAAGATTTTGCCTTCTTCATCCATTTTTGGCAGGTCTCTGCATTTCTGGAACTTTATGGCACTCCCTAGCGCAAAAATGGCGAATTCAGTCAGTGACAGGAATCACTACGGGGGCGCCAGACCACTGCCCTGGCATTAGAGACAACAGCAACAACCACAGGAGGAAAGAACAATGAAGACATGACATAGGAACACACGCGGAGATTTTGTGGCTGGCGGCGAGCCAGCGGGAACACGGCGCGGACGCGCCACCTCACAGTGAAAAGAGTACTATGGGCAACAACCAAACCAAGAACAACCCAATCATGGGCGCCGGGGGCACCGCATCAGTCGGCATGTCCCTCGGAGAAATCGAGAAATGGATAGACGAGGACCTGAAGAGGTCTGGTCTTTCCAGGGAGGACATCGAAGTCGAGCCGTTCGTCGGCGAGAGCTTCATGAACCAGAGCGTCAACGGGTATAAAATCCGCTTCAGTGGAATTACAATACCCGTTTTGACATGGCTTTTCCCGCAAGAGGGGTTCAAAATGAATCCAAACCATGGAGAATCAAGATTGAAATCAACCAAAATCAACGAAGGAGCGTGGAAAATTATAATTATGGTACTATCTTGACAAAAGTTCCGAAAGCGGAAAAAATTGTCAATTCACAAGCAGGATTAATAATGGAAATAAAGCGTGACATCTACATAGAGCGGCTGATGAGGCGCATGAGAAACCAGGTGTATATAAAACCGTAACGGATATGAATTGAAGCTAGGCAAGACTTTTGACGCCACAGGATGTAATACTTGAGTTGTTCAAATTGAAAAAAGAAACAAAACTATGAAGGAAGAAATCAAACGTTTTTATTCACAAAAGGAGCAGAAATTATTGAAGAAGCTTGACGAGTTATTTGTTATATGGGAAAAACGATTTGAAGGAGAAAATGGGTGGTTTATTAGGGATGGATTTTATCCAGGGTATTTAGGTGCTCGAAAGAAGATATTGTTTATTGCAAGAGACTGCTATGATATTTATGATGGATGCTACATTTCAAATTTCATTCCGCAATATACATCTGGCCTCATGAATGGCCCTAATGGAAGTAAGAAGAGCATTAACTTGGTAAGATTCCATAAATTGCTTATTCAAGTTGCCTATGGAATACTAAAAGGAGACAAAGCTCCTCTCGCTTGGAGTGATATTCCTTACGCAAGGGATATCTGTGAAACGGGACAGATTTTTCACGATGTTAGTTTTGCTTTTATGGAATTGGGCAAATTAAGCCATGATGGTGAGTCAGCTGGAACTGGTGCAGATTGGGGAAAAATAAGTAGTTCTGTCTCGATTTCCACAAACGGAGATAATCTTTTAAGACGGGAAATTGATTTGTTGTCTCCCGACTTGATTATCGGAATGAACCTCAATGAGAATCCCGACGGAAAAGATTACTATTCGATTGTTTTTGAAAAGGATATTTCAAAAACATCATCTCAAATATGCGATTGTGCCATATATCAAGTTCGCCTAACGCCCAAGAAAAGCATTCCGCTTCTTGATTGTTGGCATTTCTCTGGCAGATTTAGTGAAGAAAAATATATATGGAAACCAATATGTGAAGCATTAATGGTCATTAATTTCTACCAGTGAGTGCGGCGACTTTAGGACGCTCGTCTTTTTGCCCCTCACTCAATGTCGCGTTCCCATGTCCCCCGTCCATTCTCCGCGGAATGGTGCATATCACGTTATTCAAGAACGAAACGACCTTTATAAAGTCGATTTTAAGGTGGAGAATTATGATTTCTCCGTTTCTCGTGGCAGGCGATTGGAAAAAGGTCGAGAGTTTGCGATTTCTGGGCATCAGAGAAGGATTATGGATACCCCCTGGTTGGCCGACCATTCATTTTCCCATAGCCCGTCAATGGCTTACCC
>JAZURH010000289.1:0-4058 GCA_045606125.1 Lentisphaeria bacterium
GTATCCGCCACCGCTATCCGCATCATTCAGCAAAGCAATCGAGAAATAATGCCTGCCCTTTACATTGACAAGCATTTCCTTTTTCTCAATAATACGCCCTTTATGGATGCACTCCACGGTACAGGCTCCCGTATCGCCGGCACGCACAAAGGAGAAACCGCTTGCCGTGCTTTTTGCGGGGACGGATATTTCCCTGGAAAATATCGCGTTCGCCACGCCACCGGCATTCTTTACAAGCAAGGTCACACTGGCTTCCGTATCATCAGGATTTTCTATTATCCAGTTCATCCTGGAAATGGAATTGCTGTAAAGCATGGCGGAACTGCCCTGATACAAAGTAACAACGCGCACAACAGGCACGGCTGCGGCATAAACCGCCAGAGCAAGGACAAAAATAAATATTCTTCTGTTCATCGAATCACGCAATGTATGTGTGTTTGCCATGCGGCTCAATGCCGCCAGGTATTATTTTCCCCTGGCCAATGCCGTGGCAAGAGCCACGCACATTTGGCATGAAGTGCCGTTCCCATTCTTTATATCAGCACATCTGACAGCGCCTGCCTCTTCGGCGAATGCCTGCTTGATCTCCTCATGCCGTTCTTCAGGCACAAGAAGGAGCGCTGCATAAAGGGCACCGCACAAACCATCAGGGGCCCTGCCGCCTCCGAAGCACTTGACTTCCGGCACCATGTCCTGCCTGCCGCAAAGAGCCATTACGCTCTGGGAACAATTCAGCATGGCCGGCGGCTGATGGAACAGGTCTGCTGCTTCCTTAAATATTTGCTCTGTAACAATACTCATTTTACTTTCTTACTCTTATGTAGTCAACCTCTATGCAACGCTCCACTCCATCTCTTGCAGGCGAACTGTAGATCTGTATGGAATTGATCTCAACTGGTTCCGGCAGAGGCTCAAGTCCCTTCTTCTTCCTGGTCTGGGCGCCATGTCCGCCATTCATAATATCGATGGAACGAACGCGCCACTCCTCAAACTTTTCGCTCGTGCAGAAGCGTATCCAGTCCCCATGCAGTTTGCCTTCGGCATCATAGTAGGACCAGGTCAATGTATGCCTCAGGGCATCATCCGGATTCTTGAAGCAGATATCTATGATGCGTGCTCCGTTGAGAGGAGTTCTCTTGACAGGAACAGTATATGTGCCGTAATCATATCTATTGCTTTCCTTGTCCAGCATATAGTACAACTTGATTGCTCCATTGGAATATTCATAGCGGGCACCTTCCTTCACAACAGGTCCAACTTTGTCATTCGGCATGGTACGGATGCCCTGCACCACTTTCTTGACTTTTGAAAAATCCTCTGAATAGGGATCTATTTTGGCGGACAAAGTCACATGGGGCATGTTATCAAAATTCCAGAAGGAACCATAGGGGCATACCCAGCTGGAACGCTCATGGACTTCGCCGACTCCGCTGTTCTTGCTGCGGCAAACATTCATGCCGAAAAGACCGTTCTCCGGTATCTCAAGTTTTGCAAGAGGTATTCCGATTTCCATGGTGAACCCATCATCCCTGCGATCAACCTTTACCTGTACATCCGATTCATAAGAAGTATCCAGCTTCCTGTCTCCGGCAACATAATCAAGCACCACACCCAAGGTATTTATCGTCACATTGAAGAAACGCTTTTTGTCTCTGCCGCCTGGTTTGAAGAATATTTCGATTGAATCATCGCCGTACACGCTTGAATCATGTACAGTACATGTAAGACGCTGGTTCTTGGCATGAGGATCGGAAGCTTCGATTCCAAAGAAAATCATGTCCTTTGTAACACCAACCTTGGAGCCGGTTCTGTAATTTGCAGGAAGGGGGGTGTCTATCTTCTGGAATACCGTTTCTTCAATGGTCTTCCAGAACTCGTCATCAAGTTTTCCATCTATAACAGGCGGCACATCCTGATTGAAAAGGACCTTGTCCCTGGAACGGTTCAATTCAGCAGCGTATGCGTTTGCATTCTCCGTAAACGCCTTGAGATAACCCATGTAGATCCATTCCAGGCGCTTTGCATAAATGCTTCCTTTCGGTGCCAGTTTCACGGCCTCCGCATAGCATTCATTCATAGTCTTCACTACCTCTGGAGTAAAGATATCCTCGTAAAGCTCCTTGCCAGTAAACTTGGGATAGGCCCCATCACCGCGATTGGAAACATTTATATTCTCCCATGCGTTGTGGGATGTCTCGCAGAAACGCTTCATCGGACCGGCGACAGGTCCCCAGAACATACGGTAGTAAAGCTCCAGTTCCTCGTCCACATCCAGTTTTTCACCTGCCAGGCTCTTCATTGCAAAAAACAGATTCAGGTGATTCTGCGGCAGGTCAAACACCCTTGTAATATTATCCGTGGCCTTGGGAAGATAGGGAAGTCCAGTGCGGGAATTGTTCAATTCAAGGAAAGAGGCGTTTACCCTGGGGTAACGGGCATGCCAGTTATACATTATGTGAGGCATTGCATAGGGGATGCTGTCATAAGGCATAAGGTAATGCCACAACTGCACCTGTGTTACGCGACGGCTCCAGTTGCTGATGATCTCATCCGACTTCTGCATAAAGGCAGGATTTCCCTGATATATGATGTAGGGATTTATGCAGATCTGAACAGCCACATTGTCCGGCAGGTCAAACTTGGGAGGAAGATAATAGGCCTCGTATGCCAAAGTGCTTATCATCTTGTCCGGATACTTTTTCTTTGCCCATTCAGCAACCTTCTTTACAAATCCCCATACCAGAGGAGACATGGCCCCCCTGCCGGCATTCTTTTCTATTATCGCCTGACAATTTGCGCAATAGCAGGGCTGGGTTGTAAAATTATCATTGGGAACCACTGTTATGGTATACTTGTTCGGAGCCCTTGTCTTCCAGAGCTTTCCGGCAGGGCGTCCCTCGTAAACATCGTCAATAAAATTGCAGTAGGTCTTGAATGTCTCCGGATTGGTCAGGCAGAACTGGGGGTAGCGGTCCCACTGTGGAACACCGTCCGAACGGATATATTTGAGAGTGCCCTTATTGCGGGACTTTCCATCCGGCTCAAGAGCGAATATTTCATCCTTGTCCTTGGCGTAAAACGCCAAATCCATCATGGAATGGTTTCCACAGCGGTCGCCTATGCCGAAGGCCCTCAGGTGCCTGCAGTATTCCAGTGATTCCTCCGATGTGAAATGCAGGAAATTGTAAGGCCAGACGCTTCTGTGATATGCTCTGGGAGCCACCTCTATAGGAAGCCCCTTCACTGTAATGGTGTCCTTCTTGAAATAGCATTCCCCCATTTCACCGGGGGCATACCAGCGCACTCCAAGGAACTTTTCAATGAAAGTATATGTTCCCCACATAAGGCTGAAAACGGCGTCACTCCGGGAAACAGGCCTGGCATCACAGTCAGCCCCCATGATCGATATGCTTCCGCCGGGAAGTTCTGTTATACGGAAAACCTCGTCCTCACCATACTTTGCAGGATCATATATGTCCCTTTTAGGCAGCTGACTGTGACCGCCGACAAAAATGGCCTTTTTCCCTTCCTGGATGTTTTGGACAATCTTCATATCGACACCGGCCACCAGCTTCATGTATTTCTGCAGATGCTCGGCACAATACACCGTAACCTTCGGCGCTTTGTCGCGAATAACTATCACATAATCACTTTTTCCGCCCCTTGCGATTTCAAGCGCAAAAGATACGATACATGACAGCATGACTGCTAAAAACAATTTGAGTTTCATATACTGCTCCCTTTATTTAAATGTTAGAAAAACCGTATGACGGGACGGCCGTATGTCAGCTTTTTATCACCGCAGAAGCCGCCTTGATAACACTTGAAATATTCGCCAGATCCGCTGGAAGGATCATTGTATTGTTTTCCTTGGCCAGCTTTCCAAACTCATTTATATACTGTTCAGCAAGCCTGAGACTGACAGCGTCCCTGCCATTGGGAGATTCGGAAATCGCATTGGATATGGCACGTATTCCGTCAGCAGTCGCCTGGGCGACAAGGCGTATTTCCTCAGCCCGTCCATTTGCCTCGTTAACCCGCTTCTGGCGTTCACCCTC
>JAZURH010000290.1:0-3774 GCA_045606125.1 Lentisphaeria bacterium
CACTATGCACAGATAGGCCCCAAGCGTGACTATTCTTGAAGCACCGGGTGCAACTATATCCTTAGTGGCCATATTGTCCATCAATGTATATCCGGTGGTCCCCACCGCAGCTATGAGAATGGGTATCATAGAACGGGACACGAGTATGCGCCAGTTCAGTCCGAACAATTTCTTCTGGGGCATTATCATACATCCGACTGCCACAATGGCCATGCCCGCCAGAGCCCATCCGGCTGGCGGAGCTCCTATGCTGAATGAAAGAGTCACGACCGGTATCATAAGAACCGGCAGTGCACGGGCCATGGGATATACAAGGGAAATGTCATTGCGGCCGTATGCCTTGAAAAGTCCCACAGCATATATCATCTCAAAAAAATCGCTGAAAAAGACCAGCATCCAGAACTTCCATCCCATGGAAGTCCAGTCCACATCTGCCATGAAAAGCAAAGGCAGAAGTACAATTCCAGCTATGAAATTCGCAATGAAATAAAAAGCAAGAGTGGGCTTTTTATTGGCTTTGCACAGGAAATTCCATCCGACATGGAGAACCACTGAGAAAATTATCAATATGAATGCCGTCACAGTCATAAATCTATGTCCTTTTCAGAAAAGCAGTTTTAATGCTGCCGCGATCGTCAGTATCTGCACCCACAGACGGAATGACTTTTCAGACAGACGTTTGACACCCCAGTAACCCAGGGCCGCACCGACCAGCAAAGCAGGCACAAGCTTGGCATCAAAAAGCAGGCTGTCCCCATTTATCAAGCCCAGATGCACCATAAACGGGACCTTGACCCAGTTCATTATCACACAGTACCATGCCGATGTGCCAATGAATTCGTCCTTTGGCAGTTTCATCATAAGCAGATACATCATTGTAACAGGTCCAGCCGCATTGGCGATCAAAGTGGTCACACCGGCGATTATACCGAACAAAGTGGCGAATGCCAGGGTCCTGAAATCACTTCCTTCCTTGTCGCCTATCGTAATGGGATGACTCTTCATCAGAATGCTGAGGACTGCCATAATGGCGACTATCACGCCTATAAGCTTGCGGATGACAAGATCGTTCATCCATTCCTGACGCATAAGAAAATATCCTATGACGACACCGGCAACAGCACTGGGAAACACCTTGACAAGCAGACGCCAGTTTGAATGCTTGTGAAAACAGGATGCGCCACATATATCACCAAGTATGATTATGGGCAGAAGAGCCCCTGTGGATGCCCGGGCAGGAAGCACCATTGCCATAAGAGGCACCGCAAGAGACCCCAGACCGGCCAGGCCGCACTTTGACATTCCAAGGATCAAGGCGCATAACACCGCCTCGCTCCACCCTAAAATACTTAAATCATATATGGATCCATCCATGACAACTCCACGCTGAAACAATAATTGCCCATAATATAATTTTAATTGCGGACATTACATCAGCGGCAGTACAAAAATACAGGGAAATCTCCAACTTTTATAACAATAAAATCATTCATACCATTCCCCCTGTAATGCAATAAAAAAAGACCGGCGGTGAAAGTATATCTCACCGCCGGTATATGCGTTGCATTATTTAAGCTTCAATGCATAGAGATAACGGTATACGCCGCGACGCCCGTTACGCTGAAGATAAAGGACCACCTTACCGTTTCTGGCATCTTTAAGAGCCTTACGCACATCGGCTACTGAAGAAATCGGATTGCGGTTGATATCAAGTATTACATCACCCTTCCTTATTTCCTCCTCGTTGTAGTCTTCCGCTTCTTCCACGGCGCCATCGTCCACAACATCCGCCACCAGGACTTCACCTTCTCTTTCAACAAGACGCAAACCAAGCTTCTTCAAAAGACTGCCGCTTCTGCCGCCCCTTGAACCGCCTTTGTCACCATCAGCCATATATTCGCTTCTGCTTCCGGCCTTGACTGTGATCTTCATCTTTTTATCATCCCGGAGAATGGAAAGCTCGATCTTGTCACCCGGCTTGAACTTCGTCACTTCCATAAGCAGATCATGGGAAGTCTTCACTGCCTTTCCAGCCACTTCAGTAATTATATCGCCGACTTTGACTCCGGCCTCGTCCGCAGCTTCACCCTCTATTACCTCACGGACAAGAACACCATGCTCTATGTCGAAATTCTTCCGCATTCCTTCAGGTATCTCCTGCATGCCAACTCCAATAAACGAGCGGTTCACACTTCCACTGTCCATAAGTTCATCTGCTATCTTCTTTGCATAATTACTGCTTATGGCAAAGCCCAGGCCTATGCTGCCTTTGGACATGCCGCCGGTCATAATGAACTGGTTCACTCCGATAATACGCCCTCTTATATCAAGAAGTGGACCACCTGAATTGCCGGGATTGATGGAGGCATCTGTCTGAATATAGCTGTCAAACGCAGACATTCCCATATTTGTGCGTCCTTTCTGGCTGACACAGCCGATTGTAACTGAGTAATCCAGATCAAATGGGGCGCCTATTGCTATGGCCCACTGTCCGACGCGCAGAGCATCTGAATCGGCAAAATCAAGCACAGCATGCTTTCCATCTTTCTTTTCAGGAATACGCAGCACTGCCAGGTCGCTTTCCTCGTCATAACCTACGACTTCAACAGCTTCCTTGCGCTTGTAATTGTCATACACCGCTCCATCAAATGTCTTGACTTCAAGAGCATCAGCATCCTTTATAACATGGTAGTTGGTAAGAATGTAGCCTTTTTCATTTATGATGATCCCGGATCCCTTGCCGGAAACCACAGGCTTATCATCATCCCTATTGTCCCCGCGCATTCTTCCACGGGATCTTTCATCCTCAAAAGGTATACCGAAAAACCGGAAAAACTCCTCGGCCTGCTGCAAATCCATGCGACTCAGTCCACGGCCCCTCTTCCGTTTGTTGGTTATTACAACTACTGCCGGCTTCGCCTTTTCCACGACCCGGGCAAAAGCCTCTTCAACATGTACCGCAGCTGTAAGTGCTTCATCATCCTTTATGTCCCCGGCACTGGCACTGCCGCAGCCAGCAAACAACATTGAACTCGCCAATACTGTAAATAATAGTTTTTTCATTGCAATTCTCCCTGATTCTCTCTTTTAAATAATTCAGCATCTCCATGCTTCTGATGAACAGATTAATAGACATTTCGTGAAAAGCATTGTTCCATATTGCTCCGTAAAATACAGTGCCACACTTGAATTTTTTCTAAAGAGGGAAATTTCGCAATCACCTCTGAATACAAAAAGGGCCGCAGCCCATTGAGCTGCGGCCCTTCAGGTCATTCAACCATTATTTCATGCTCCATTCTTCGCCATCATAGCAGGAGAATGAATCATTCAGATCACGGAAGTTGATTCCTTCCAGTTCGAACCCTTCCGGAACACCCTCAATATTGAAGATGCCGTCCAGATAGTAGTCAATGGAACGATCTGCAGGAACATCAAAGAGCATTGCGTTGTTCAGGAACACAGGAGTGTTGGTGAACTCGCTGTAACCGCCGAGATAGCCGGCAACTACATCGCGCATGTTCTTGATCATGTCGCCCTCTTCGCGGTCAAGCTGGTTGAGAGGCTCTTCCTGTCCGATCCAGACCTGGCCGTTGAAGTAGACCAGTCCGGGTGCAGTGTTGTACTCACCCAGATAATGGATGCTGTGCATAACCGCCATATCGGGCGAACCGGGCAAGTCCTCGTTGTCGACAGCGAAGGCAGTGTTACAGGATCCGACGGGATCCTCGAAGATGAGTCCGCCGAAAACTTGATCAAGATAACGGACGCACACGA
>JAZURH010000291.1:0-2095 GCA_045606125.1 Lentisphaeria bacterium
ATAGCGCCTTTCTCAAAAATCAAATACCTAAAAAGAAAATATTTGCATTTATTTTTTGAATATAAATAAATGCAAATAAATAATTACAATTATAAATACAATCCATCAAGATGCCAGAGGGACTTTTCAAACATGTCAATGCCATTGCAGCCTGCTGAAATTACCTTGGCCTTGCCAAAACATATCCCATAAAAATACACAGAAAAACACAGTTAAAAATCAAGCGCAGTTTGCCATAATTCACCCAAATGAGTTACCTCTCCGAAAAAAAAATGCAGATAAAATCATTTTTAATGCTTCCAGGAACACATTATCCAATTTCAACACTTCAAATCCGCTGCTTAAAAATTACAGAACTATCTTGCCTCAAAATACTGTTTTCAAAATAACTTCTTGACATCTGGTTTTTACATATTACACTTATTTTTACTTTTTTTTAATTTTCGGCAACATGGTATTCAAAAAAAATGAGCAAGAAAGTTTTCATTGACGGAAAGGCAGGCACTACAGGCCTGAGGATCTATGACAGGCTTACGGAAAGAAATGATGTGCAGCTTATGACTCTGTCCGAAGAAGACAGAAAAAATCCTGACAAAAGAAAGGAAATGCTGAACTCCTGCGACATTGCATTTCTCTGCCTGCCGGATGACGCAGCCCGGGAAGCAGTGGCAATGATAGAAAACAAAGAAGTCACTGTGCTGGATACTTCAACAGCACACAGAACCCTGGATGACTGGGCATACGGTTTTCCGGAACTTTCCGCCGAACATCTGAAAAAAATACAATCATCCCGCCGCATTGCCGTCCCGGGATGCCATGCCAGCGGATTCATTGCACTGGTCTACCCACTTGTAAATGCAGGACTCCTTGACAGCACAGAACTTCTGACATGCCACTCGCTTACCGGTTACAGCGGCGGCGGAAAGAAGATGATAGCCGAATATGAAGCAGAAGGCAGAAACATGCTGCTTGATTCACCGCGCCAGTATGGTCTTACACAGCAGCACAAGCACCTGAAGGAAATGGTAAAGAAAACGGGTCTGGAAAATGCACCGGTTTTCTGTCCCATAGTGGCTGATTTCTACAGCGGCATGGAGGTCACAGTGCCTCTGTTCAGGCAGCAGCTCAAAGGTACTGTTCAAGACATAAGGCAGCTGTATGCCGCACAATACAATGGATGCATTGTAAAATATGTCGAAAACAGCGATGAAGAAGGGTTCCTCGCCTCGAACGCATTAAGCGGCAAAGATTCCATGCAAATATCAATTCATGGAAATGAAGACAGAATACTGCTTATTGCACGCTACGACAATCTTGGCAAAGGTGCTTCAGGAGCCGCTCTCGAATGCATGAACATAGCCATGGGCTCAGCACCTGGCACAAGTCTTTCGCTGTAATGCATCCTGCAGCCGCCGCAGAAATACGGCGGCTGTCAATTCTCTTTCTTCCTGAAAACGCGCCACAGGAACAGGGATGATACTATAGATATAAGAATCCAGGACACGGGCAAGACCAGCATCAGCATCTCCATGCTTCTCCAAAGTGGGAACAGGAAGAATATCCACAAAATACGGAATACGCAGGCAAATATAAAGATTATTATAAATGCCTCCTTGGAATAGCCAGAGCCACGCATAGTACCGGTAAGAGTATTCATGACGCCGTTGGTGAAATAAAGCGGAAGAAGCACCACCATGCGCTTCATGCCCCAGTCCACCACTTCTGTGCCAGTACTGGTATAAAGCGACAGCAGCTGTCTGCCGAAAAAAAGCATAACCATAGACAGAACAAGGGTAGTGCCAGTCGATATAACGCAGCAGATTACTGCACCCCGCTTCAAACGGGAAAACTTACCGCCTCCCACATTCTGGGCTGAAAAACTGATTGCAGTCTGATGAAAACCGCTGGTTACGGTCTGAAGAAGATGCTCAAGGGAGAGAGCGGCTACATTTCCAGCCAAAGCCATGGCACCGAAACTGTTCAGAGTCGCCTGTATGACAATATTCGCAAGGCTGAAGCTGAAACTTTGGAGTCCGGAAGGCACGCCTACTGCCAACATGCGCTTAAGAATGCCCCTGTCCACAGTGAGTTTCTT
>JAZURH010000292.1:0-8211 GCA_045606125.1 Lentisphaeria bacterium
GATTTTTTAAATAATATTTCGTATAATATATTCTTTAATCAATTTCATAAAAGAAAATAAATCATAATAAAAAGAAAAAAAATTCAAATTTAATACTTGCATAATTAGAAAACGGATTTAGTTTAACAAGCGTTTTCGGAAAATTACAGAATAAAATGTGTATTCAATTGGATGAAATAATCACTTCAGGAAAACAGCGGAGAAACGATTCTGCTGCATGTAATGAATATTTAATCAAAGGAGAGCATGTCACATAATTTCACAAACTAAAAAGATTGGGATTTAATCTGTAAAAGTGTTCATCACACTTCCATTCAATCAAAGAAACACAATTAAAAAGGAGATTTCATCAATGAGTAGCAAAAAGACAAGTGAATCCAACTGTGATGTTTCGCACACGCTTTCTGATGATATTAGCCTTGACTTGAGTATTTTGCGTAAGACGGGATATTTTTCGGAGATACTGCGTGAACATTTCAAAAACACAATCTATGCAAGACAATTTACCATAGAGCTGGTTGCCAGGGTTTTCGGTGTTACTACTGCTTCCGTGCACAAATGGATCAATGGAAGCACCAAAAGACTTCCCGTTGCCTCCCGCCGGAAAATGGAATCGTTCCTGAATGGTCAATGTGAAGATGAAATCATATATCATTCAAGAAGAAACCAGCAGATTGCCGAAGACACAATAAAGTACAATGTACCGAATGATTTTGCCTATCTCATGGAAAGAATACGGAAGATTCATGAAATCTGTTCCCAATCAAATGAACTGAGCAGAATATTCATAGAGAAAATGGATGCGGCAATGCTCAGGTCCCTGAGGGAACTTCTACCCCCTATTCTTCATCAGCTGACCTCCAAAGACGACAACAGCGGAAACTCCGGCGGTAGTAATGGAAGCCCGTGTACAATTTATGATAATTGATATTTAAATCACTGTAAAAATGATGCGCATGTTTCAGGAAAAACAAACAGCGTAATTTCAAAAATAGTGCGAGATGTGCTCAGAACTGCATACACCAATGTGTTAATACAGAAGCGCATTTTGATTATAATTTTTAAATTACCTCAAACTATTAACAGAATATACGGAACATGCAAAAAAAAGAGCGCACGAAGACAACTGTCTTTATGCACTCCGTAAAATCCCGAATAATCTGAACCTATGGTACAATGCAATCACCATAGGTTCGATTTTTTTCAGGTTGTCAGTTTGAGAAAACAGAATCAAATGCCTGGCCGGATGGTGAAAAATCCATTCTCCTTGTGAACTGGAGCGCGTCTTTTGCACCATATTCCCTGTTCATGCCGCAGTCTTCCCATTCGACGGAAAGAGGTCCATTGTAGCCGATGTTGTTAAGAGCACGAATAATACCCTCAAAATCCACCTGTCCATGTCCGGGACTGCGGAAATCCCATCCGCGTCTCGGATCGCCGAAGTTGATGTGTGAGCTGAGTATTCCGGATTCACCATCCAAAGTCACAGCAGCATCCTTCATGTGGCAATGGTAGATGCGGTCAGGGAATGCCTTGATGAACTTAACCGGATCCACGCCCTGCCAGATCAGATGGCTGGGGTCGAAATTGAATCCGAATTCAGGACGGTTGCCTATGGCGTCCAGCGCCATGCGGGCTGTGTAGGTGTCAAAGGCGATCTCAGTGGGATGAACTTCCAGAGCGAACTTTATGCCGTATTTTTCATACTCATCCATGATGGGATTGAATTTTTCGGCAAAGTACTTGTATCCGTTTTCAATGTCGTTGGGTCCTACGGGGGGGAAGCTGTATATAAGATGCCAAATCGGTGAACCGGTAAAGCCGGTAACTACCTTTACACCCAAGTTTCTGGCGGCCTTTGCGCTGGCTTTCAGGCTGCGTATTGCCCATTCACGCTTGGCTTCAGCATTTCCTGCGTATTCAGCGGGGGCGAAGCCGTCTGAACGGGAATCATTATTTGGATCGCATACAAGCTGCCCTTCCCTGTGGCCGCTGATTGCCCACAGATTCAAGCCGTATTTGGCCATAGTGGCCTTGATGTTGTCGCAATATGCCTGATCTTCGGCTGCCTTCTCCATATCGAGATAGGGGCCGAATGTCGCCAGTTCAAGACCGTCATATCCACAATCCTTTGCAAACTTGCACAGGACATCAAAGGGCATATCGCTGAACTGACCGGTAAAAAGTGTAACAGGTCGTGACATTTCAGTATCTCCTTGCTGTAAAAATTATAAAGGCTTCAGATCTTAGTCCATTCACCATTATTTTCGGAACTTTTAACGACAGATTCGATGAAAAGCATTTCCCTGACACCATCATCGATTCCTGGATAGCTTGTCTTGTATTCAACGCCGTCATTGCGGGCGATTATGGCATTTGCAAAATCAATGTAGATATTAGCGAATGCCTCTATGAATCCTTCCGGATGTCCTGCCGGTGTGCGCAGATAAGGCTTCACTTCATCAAGAGTCCCGGCCCATCCGCGGCGCAATGTCTTCATAGGATTGTCATTTGTACGGAGGATCAGATTTTCCGGCTCCATCTGGCTCCATTCAAGAGAGCCTGTTGTGCCGTATACACGGAGCTTGAACTGGTTTTCTTCGCCGCTGGCAACTTCGCTGACTTCGATCACACCTTTGGCGCCATTGTCGAATCTGAGCATGATTGTGGCGTCATCATCCAGAAGGCGTCCTTCGACAAAAGTCGTCAGATCAGCTGCAACCTCGGATATCTTCAGGCCGGTTGTAAACTCGATAAGCTGCTCAGCATGAGTGCCGATATCTCCTACGCATGCCGCTGCACCGGAAAACTTGGGATTCACACGCCATTCAGCCTGTTTGCAGGCGTTTGTTCCGGCCAGCCATCCCAGATCATATGTAGCGACGATCTTGCGGGGTGTGCCGATTTCGCCTGCTGCTATCATACCCTTCATCTGGCGTATCATCGGATATGCGGAATAATTGTGCATCAATGCAAAGAGCAGACCTGTTTCCTTTACCTTGGCCTCAAGCTTAAGGGCCTGTTCTGCATTCATCGTCATAGGTTTTTCGCATACAACATGGAAACCGTTTTCCAGTGCGCACATGGCAATTTCAAAATGCGTTGAGTTTGGAGTTGTCACTGCGACAAAGTCCATCCTTTCACCTTCGGGAAGTTTGGCTTCGGCCTCTATCATCTGCCTGTAGTCGTCATAGCAGCGTTCAGGCGGAAGCAGAAGTTCCTCAGACATAATCATGTTCTTTTCCCTTGTCGTGCTGAATGCACCGCACACAAGCTCGATCTTTCCATCCAGGCGCGCCGCCATACGGTGTACGCCGCCGATGAATGCTCCGGGACCGCCGCCCACCATACCCATTCTGATTCTGCGTTTCATCAAACTTCTCCTTGAATAAATTGCATTGTCTTTAATACCGGTAAAATACCTGTTTAAAATCAATTTCCTGCTTAAACTACCCTTAACTGTAAAAAAAACAAACCATATTTTTGTTTTTATTCACATTTTACAAAACTTTCCGTAATACAACTTGTTTTTGAACATCCCGACCTTATAGTTGTCAGGTTGAAAAGTTTAAATTTTCCGGAGAACTCGGCTGCATGAAAATATATTCACTTGATTTTACGCCGGTGTCAATGCTGACAAAAGAGACACCTTCCAGGCAAAGGGTAGAATTGCGCTTTGATTCCGACCGTTCAGGGCACATTATAATCAGGACAATCAGAAACGGACTTGCGCTTCCTGACACGGAAGTGGCAATACTCAGCGGTGAATACAATACCAATATACTTCTTCCGCCGCCGGAAAAAACTGAAGAAACAACCGTTCAGGTACTCAGCATGGAAGGTGAGACGCTGCATACGCTTGAAATGACCTGGAAGCCGCCACGTAAATGGGAACTTTATGTCATGCTGTCATCCCATACTGACATAGGTCTGCACAATTCCCAGTATATCCAAAGATACAACAGCGCGGCATTCATCGATAAGGCCATAGACCTTATCGACAGTACTGAGGAACTGCCGGAAGAAAGCAGATATCACTACTGCATGGAGGGAACGTGGTTCTGGAACAATTATGCCCTTGAACGCAACAGGGAAGCCGCCGATAACATAGTCGAAAAGTACATAAAACCTGGAAAGCTCGGCATTGCCGCCGGCCTGGCAGGCAACTGTACTCAGATATACGGCATGGAAGAACTGTGCCGTTCAGCATATCTCCGTGATTCCCTGAAAAAAGACTGGGATATCACCTGCGAAACAATGACAATGATAGACAATAATGGATTGAGCTGGTCCATTGTTGAACCCTATGCAAAAGCGGGATACAGGAATGTCTTCTGGGCACCCAATCCATGGAACCCAATTCCCAGCACCATATACACAAAGGACATGTCTGTGGAATCAGGAACTTTCACTCCCCAGTCCTGTGCAAGCGGTTCACGCTGTGATGTCCGCTACGGTTCCGCCCTGCCTATGGTATTCTATTGGCAGGCGGCAGACAAGACAAGCCGCCTGCTTGTATGGACAAGTACCCAATACGGCCACGGAGGAACGGAATTCGGATTGACTCCTTCTTACACCGGGGAGAAGACAAAGCTCCCATATATTGAGATGAAGATGTCAAGGCAGCTCAGGCGCCTGGAGAAAAAATATCCATATAATGTATGGCTGTTCGCCGCATACGGTGATGACGAGGAGCCGAGCCTGAACATTGCAGACCGGATCGCGCAATGGAATGAAAAATGGGCATGGCCTAAATTGCGCATGGTGGGAAACCTGGATGAACCATTCGAAAAACTCCGCGCTGAATTTGATGATCAGATACCAATTCTGAGCGGAGACATAACGGGCGGATGGTATCAGCTGGCATTGTGTACTCCAGAGATACTTTCAAATAAGTTTGCCGTAGACAGGGCACTTCCAACTGCGGAGAAACTGGCTGCAATAGCTGCCAGCGCCAACTGCGGATACGCCTACCCGCAACAGTCGTTCCAGCGGGCATGGTATGCGCTTATCTGCAATGACGAACATTCCTATGGAGCCAGCGGATACCAGGGCAGACGCGTATATGAAACCTGGATGCAGCACAGGGCCTGGATCGAATTGGCGGAAAAAACTGCACAGAATGAAATTGACTCGGCAATGTCTTCACTTGCATCCCATTTCCGCTGTGAGACACCATCACTTCTGGTTTTCAATCAGACAACAAACAACCGTACCGAACTTATACGGCATAAGACAGAAGAGGGACATATAGCAGAATGCCTCTGCAATATGAAGCCCCTGAGTTTCAACACTGTTCCAATAAAAGATTTTAAGAAAGTCGAAATATCCACCAGGCAGACGCAGGAACCACCCGTAATTTCAAACGACCGTTATGAGTTGTCTTTCAACAGGGACGGCTCTCTGAAGTCCATAAAGGACAAATCTTCCGGCAGGGAACTTCTCAAGCAGGGAGCGTATTGCGCAAACCAGATACTCTACAGCAATGACAATCATGACACTTTCCAAACACCGGAAAATGCCGTCTTTACCATTGAGAAAAGCAGGAATTGGACGAGAGTCACATCGTCATCAAAACTTTCAGCGCTGGGTGCTGATATAATCCAGACTGTCACCCTGCCTGAACATGCAGGCCGCATTGATCTGGAAAACAGAATTGAACCGGCTGCTGACATGGTAAATACTCAGAGATACGCAAGGTACATATACATTGCATTCCCGTTTGATGTGGAGAATGCAAGGCGTATAGTCCAGCTGAACGGATGCATTGCGGACGCTGATATTGACAGGACGGAGCATGGCACGGACACATATATGGCTCCACGGGAATGGGCTGCGGTGGAAAATGGAATATTCGGCGTGGCTCTTGTGCAGATGGACAGCGGACTTGTTGAATTCGATCACATCCACAGGGACAAAACGGATTTCGGCGCAAGCGGAAAGGGATCTGAAATATTTATGTATGTGGCAAATGACTGGCTTCAGATGCACACACCGGGAGGCTCTCACATAAACATGAGCTTCAGGTATTCAATCGTGACTTATGATGGTGACTTTAAAAAGGCGAATATCCCCGCAATCGCCGAAAATCTGACCCATCCGCCTGTGCAATGTGAAATGACTCCAGGAAAGGGCAAAGCCTCGCCAAAGGAAATATTTGATTCCATGCCAGAAAATCTCCGTTTGCTTGCCTTGAAAAGAGCAGAGGATGGAAACGGAATTATTGCAAGGCTTCGGGAAACAAAGGGAGAAAAGGCGGCACTCCCCGAGAATATGCCGCCGTTCCATTTCTGTACAATGGACGAAAGGCCCCTGCCCTGCTCCGGCACAGCGGATTTTCAGCCCTTTGAAACAAAGACATTGCGTTTCACTGGCATTGACATACCGGTGCGGAACGAAAATCCCGAATACAGGACAGACGGCATACCTGAAAAAATCGGCCGTTTCTACACAGGACTCATAGATTCTCCCAGAGCTGCATGCGGCGCAGAGGACGGGCAACTGTACTTGATTTGGGGGCAGAATCCTGAAAAAGATGTAACCGGCTATGAAATATACCGCAGTACGGACAGGGATTTCACCCCATCAGAGGAAAATCTTGCCGCAACTGTAGAAAGGGGACCATATTGTGTTGGACTGTATGAAGATACCGGCCTTGATACCCACAGAAACTATTTCTACAGGGTGCGTGCTGTGAATGCCAATGGGGCAAAAGGTGAATACAGTGATGTTTTCTGCGGAACAACCCGCGAAGTCAAATAAAAACAAGGAGTAAAAAGATGAAAAAGATTATTGCGATCTGCTTGGCAGCCATTTCAATTTCAGTTCTGGCTGAAGTAAAGCCCCTTTCCGAACCATGGCTTAAGGAAGGTGAGACACTGCTGTGCTTCGGTGACAGCCTTACTGCCGGTAAAAACGGTTATATGAAGCACCTTACGGAAAAACTTGGCGCAAAGGGAATCAAAGTTATCAATGCCGGTCTTAGCGGAGACAAGACCCCCATGGCACTTACACGCATCAAGACTGCCATTGCAGATCAGAAACCGGATGCAGTTTTCTTCTTCTTCGGCACAAATGACGCAGTTATCGGTCGTGGACGCTGGCGTGACGAACCCATTGTTTCCCCCATCACTTACAGAGACAACCTCGTCTGGATGGTACACTACCTGAGACTCAAGACTGACATCAAGAAATTCAGCATTGCCACAATCGCAGGACGCCCGGAGGGAAAGCACTATATTGAATACGGAAACATCAGAGACGAATACATTAAGATGGCAAGAGAAGCCGCTGATATGACAGACGCAGTCCTGGTTCCCCTGGACACAGAAACAGATCTTATCAGAGATTCAATGCAGCCCAATGAAAAAGGCCTGAAACTTACATCAGACGGCATTCACTTCTCACAAAAAGGATATGCCATACTTGCAGACATCATGCTCAAGTACTGGAACTTGAACAAATAATACAGTTCTGATGTGCAGCGCGGGTATATGCCCGCGCATTTTTTTATATGGTGGAAGCGTAAGCTTTCTCAAATATGCGCAGAAATGCGCATATTTTTCAAAAAAACATCTGCCAATATCCGGCAATGAATATAATAAATATCACAACTGGCAATATATAACGCCAGTATGTCAGAAGTATTTCCGGGATTTTCCATTTCTGCCCGGCTTCCATTTCAGCCACAAAATTGTCTTTACCCCATCCGTCCTTTGAAAAGCAGAATATCAACATGACAAGCGCCCCAATGGGAAGCAGATTCATACTTACGATAAAATCCTCAAAGTCAAGTATTGTGGAATTCTCTCCCAATGGTTGAATAAAGGAAAGAAGGTTATATCCGAATACACATGGAAGAGACAGCACAGCTACAGCCGCGCTAACAAGCAGAGTTGCATTTTTCCGACGGACTTTGTATTCATCCTGAAGGTAGGCTATCATGTTTTCAAAAACTGCCACTATGGTCGTCAGTGCGGCAAGTGACATGAACAGGAAGAACAAACTTCCCCAGATGCGTCCTCCCGACATTGCATTCAGCGCATTGGGCATGGAGACGAAAAGCAGCCCCGGCCCCTGTGCTACATCAACTCCGTAGCTTTTGCAGATGGGGAAGATTATTATTCCTGAACAAAATGCTACAAATGTGTCCAGTAAAATGATCCAGGTGCATTCCAAAGCAAGGGGCTTTTTCCAGTCCATATAGCTTCC
>JAZURH010000293.1:0-1710 GCA_045606125.1 Lentisphaeria bacterium
ACATGGCTACGATCCGACTTATGTGTATGCCTATATTTCCGATGTGGAACGGACCGTCAGGCTGGATGATGAAGAATCCTTCAGAACTGATGTGGACCTGGAGGATACCGAGACAACTGAACTTGTGGATGATTTCCTGGATGTGCTTGCTGATTACAAGGATTCCGACACTACGGTCAGGCTGAACGGTATGGAAGAGGGAGAGTATGCTGAGATGGGATTCTATGCAATGCCCAGGGATGGTGCGATTCAATTCAGGGAGGAGATATTCTGGCTCTCCGGGTGGCGGAATGTGATAGATGGCGAGATCACAATTGTCCCACCTGAAAAAAAGTCACTGGGAGAAGAAAGCGGGAAAATATCCTTTTTTTCCGCATCGCCCAATGTTCTGCAGAATAAATTGGATTGCACGGATGATGAGCTTGAAAGCATACTTGAGGCACGCAGACTGTGGACTGAGGAATCAGTGCCTCTGGATGAAAGTCTGTCGGCTGATTTGCTTTACAATATAAAGTCGATGTTTGATTTTATGGAATCTCACATTGCTCAGATATTTGCCTCTGCGGCAACTGATGACGGTGAGGTCAGGGTGATTTATTCCGTGATCAGGGAAGTGGACCTGAACAAGAATACGATTTTTGCAGACAGGGAAAACGAGGCGCTTTCCATTTGGAACAGGATGATTCAATAGCCATGGATCGGATATGATGCAGACAATGAAAACAGTTAGAAAGGATTGCACTGCTTTTTCCTGGAATATGGACGGGCAATGCCGGGGCGTCAAAATAGTATGCACATCCGGCGGGATGCGTGTAGCATCGGTGTGGCAGACACGATGTGAAGCCAATTCCGACAGCCTGTCTGAAAGTCTGGCTTTGGGCAGAAAAGAACTGGGCTTGACTGATACCTCCTACTGCCTGGCAGCACCATGTACCGGAGGCTGGGGAATGGCTGATCTGGACATGCCCGCGCTGAAGGGAGCGGAAATGCAGGGGGCGCTGGCATTTGAATTGCGCAAATGCACACCCCTTTCTTCTGAACAGCTTGTATGGGGGTACAGGAATCTTGAAACGGCTGTTGGGCAGGAAAAACGTGTGAAAGTACGTCTTTTCTATGCAAAGAAGGATGTCTGGCGCAAGTGGATGTCCATTGCTGCCGGATTGTCCCATGTAGATCTTCTTGCTCCTGCCCCTGTCGTGCTTGATCCATTGCTTGGGAATAGGACAGTTGTTTTTCCCGGACATGACGGATTTGAATATGTGCCGTCAAATGCGGGGCGCGAAATAGTGCCGGGAACTGCCGGAAAGAGGAACATGGCTTTTAAGGACATGCTTCCCATGGATGATCTGGATATGGGGGAGCTTGCTGCATTGCCGGAAAGTGAGCAGGCTGATTTTATACCCGCAATAGTCATGGCTATGTATGGTCTTGGACGCAGCGTCGCAGCGGATGCCGCTACTCTTCCGTCCATTCCACAGGAATTGAAACCGAAGCGCTATCAGAATTGCCACATAGTGGTGTCTTTACTTTGTGCTGTAATAGCCATCAGCCTATGTTATGGACTTATGCAGGCGGCACAGATTAGAATGACCCGGCTTCGTCTTGTAAAGAAGGACATAAGCGCAGTCGAAACTGAATTGAAAATGCTGCGTTCATCTTCAAACAGCAAGCTGAATGAGGCCGCAAAGGCTCTTGAAGAGGAGATGGCAC
>JAZURH010000294.1:0-2353 GCA_045606125.1 Lentisphaeria bacterium
TGAAGCAAAACTCCTCAAAGAGTGGATCAAGCATTTTGACCTGCGGGTGCATAACGCCGCCATAACGGGCGGGATCAAAGTCCGGACCGCCTATGAATATGTATCCGTCACAGTCTCCGGTCTGCAGGCGCAATTCCTCCGGATCAACAGTCGGCTTAAGTTCCTTCGGCGTACCGCCTGCAGCCTCTACGGCCCTGACATAATTCAGGAAAATATCCTCTCTGGAAGCAATATTGTTTATACCTATTGTCGTCATTACAGTCAACTGAAATAAACTATTCTGGAATCCCCGCGGACATCCTGAGCGATCACACCTTCAGGCGAAAAACACAGAACAATGGCATCGGCACCAAGTGCATCCATAAAATTCCGGTCTATCATTCCGGCAGTGGGCCATTCCCCTTTCTCCTTAAAAGGCACCTGGATCGACACAACACGGCAGCATTTCAATGCGGACAGGGGAACAAATGTCTCCATGCCCGCATTGCTGAGCTGACAGCCGCCCATTCCATTGCCCCAAAGTTCGAAGAAGCGGTCGCCCAGCTCATCCGCCTCCTCCATGTTCCGTGGCGGATCGCACAGCATAACATGACAGCCTCTTTCCGCAGCAGCCTGACGCAGCGCCGTGCCAAGAACGCCGACACCTGCAAGACCGATCCGGATCCCATCCTCCAGGTACCGGCTGAAAAACTCAACGCAATCCATCATACAGCTTAATTCGCCACAGTAAAGGAATATTCACCCGGACCTGCATTGAAAGACTCCCGATCGGGAAGGACCACCTCCGCCGTTGTATTGGGCGGAACCGTAATGTCCCATTTCACACTGCCGTCTTCCTGGCGCGTCCAGGATGAACGTATAAGTCCGCGTATAGACACATATTCCGCCGTTGCTCCGCCCAGGCGTCTGCCGAATATGGGCGCAAGCCTGAAACGGGCAAATCCCAGATCGGACACGCTTTCCGAAAGAGGCTGAATGCCGCAGATGGTACGGTAGAACCATGCGCCGACCGCACCATAGGCATAGTGGTTGAAGGAGTTCATACCCACATTGCCGAAGCCATCCTTGTGAGTATAACTGTTCCAGCGCTCCCACATAGTGGTCGCGCCCTGGGTAATGGGATACATCCATCCGGGGTATGTATCCTGGAACAGAAGGTCATAGGCAAGATCGACCTGACCTATTTTCACCAGCACGTCAAGAAGGAGAGGCGTGCCAAGGAAACCGGTTGTAAGATGGCATCCGTTCACTTCGACTATGTTGTTGACCAGCAATTCCGCCGCTTTTTCAGCAGAGGCACCATCGAACAGCTCCCATGTAAGAGCCATGGCCAGCGCAGTCTGGGTGCGCACTATCGGTTTTCCGTCCCCATCCAGGAACTTATTCTGTATCGCCTTTCTGGCCTCGCGGTACTGACGCTCCCTGAGAGCCGCCTCGTCATCACAGCCGATAAGCCTCAGCATGCGCGCCGCAAGCCTGAGCATTCCTGCAAGATAGGCGGAGGAAAGATATTCATTGGGCGTATGGTTCGTCTTTTCAGGGTCCTCACCCCAGCCGATGTACAGCCAGTCACTGAAACGGGCTGCGTCAAGTATGTAGCTGCCGCCTGAATGGCGTATCTCCCAGTCAAGCCAGCGGAGCATTTGGGGCATGTATTTCTTCACTATGCGAACATCGCCGTATTTCTCCATCATGACCCAGGGACATACCACACCGGCATCAGCCCAGCCGGTGGCGCCTGTATAATTGTAGTCATGGACAAAGTCGTATGGGGATGGGGAGAAATTGCCATAGCCGCCATTGACGGACTGAGATGCATTCAAATCCGCCAGCCACTTGGTATAGAAGGATGCAGCGTCCATGTTCCAGGTCGCCTCGTCGGCGAAGACCTGGGTGTCAGCCGTCCAACCCAGGCGCACGTCCCTTTGGCGGCAGTCCGTGGGGACATCAACAAAATTGCCCCTCTGTCCCCAGAGTATGCAGGAATGAAGCTTGTTCAGCATTTCATCAGTTGAGTTGAAATTGCCAGTGACATTCAGTTTCGTATGTATCACCCTGGCCTTGATGTCCTCCGGTCTGAGTTCACCCGGCCATCCTGTCACATCAATGTATCTGAATCCGTAGAATGTAAAGCGGGGTTCGAAAGTCTCCGTTTCGTTCTCGCCGGAAACATAGATAGTCCTGGCAGCGGCGGTCCTCAGGTTATCATAGTAAAGGGAACCGTCCTTTCTCAGCATTTCGCCGTGCCGTATGCATATCATAGTGCCGGGAATATTATTCCGCAGCGTAAACTGCTCTCTGCCAACCAGGTTTTGACCGAAGTCAACTATGAAGTCGGAGGCCAAGCGGTCTT
>JAZURH010000295.1:0-2413 GCA_045606125.1 Lentisphaeria bacterium
TCCCGTTACTATCCGTCTGCTGGATCCTCCGCTGCATGAGTTCCTGCCTCACTCCCAGTTGGGACGCATCGAACTGGGTAAGGCACTTAACATCCCTGAGGACGAAGTCCGCAAGAGGGTGGATGCTCTGCAGGAGAATAACCCCATGATGGGACACCGGGGTGTCCGTCTCAGCATCACTTATCCTGAAATGACTGAGTATCAGGTCAGGGCCATTTTCGAGTCAGCTGCTGAACTTCACCTTAACGGCAAGCAAGTCACTCCTGAAATCATGGTCCCCATCACTTGCGATGTACGCGAACTGCGCCATACCAAGAACATTATCATAGCGGTTCATGCGGAAATACTCCGCCGCTATGACTTGAAGAAGATGGATTACAAGGTAGGTACCATGATCGAGATACCCAGGGCTGCGCTGCTGGCGGATCAGATGGCCGCAGAGGCGGACTTCTTCTCATTCGGAACAAACGACCTGACCCAGTTGACATTCGGCTTCAGCCGCGATGACATCGGCAGCTTTATGTCCACATATCTGGATCAGCGCATACTCAAGGCGGATCCTTTCCAGACCATAGATCAGGAAGGCGTTGGAATGCTTATCAAGATGGCGACCAAGTCCGGCCGCAGCGTCCGTCCTTCATTGAAGGTTGGCATTTGCGGTGAGCAGGGCGGTGATCCTGCATCAGTCAAGTTCTGCTATGAGACCGGTCTGACCTATGTCAGCTGCTCACCTTTCCGGGTGCCTGTAGCCCGCGTTGCGGCTTCACAGGCGGCCATTGGGGCATATCGTGCCAAGAAGGCATGATGTTTGCCTGATGCAGACGGGTGTCCTTGTGCTATGCGAATGAGGATGCCCTGATGTTGATGCAGCCCTCCTGCAATTTTTTGCAAGGAGGGCCTTTTTGTAAAATCATACAAAGTTTATTGTCAAGTATTTTCAGGTAGGTGGATTCATGTCTTCCAGCGCAGTATATGCTTATCGTGCCCAGGCGACGATGAAGGATTATCCGGGGCGCAGTTGTGCTCTTTTCTTTACTCCTGGATGCAATTTCCGCTGTGGTTTCTGCCATAATTCTGATTTATTTTCTGCGGAAAGCAAGTACAGTTGGGAAAAACTTGACGAGGTTATCAGCAAATTTAAAAAGCAGTGGATAAATGCCGCCACGATAACCGGTGGGGAGCCGACAATACATCCGGAATTGCCTGAGACCATAATGTTTTTCAAGAAAAAAGGTTTTTTGGTGAAGCTGGACTCGAACGGATCAAATCCGGATATGCTTGAGAAATGCCTGCCTCTGGTGGATTATGTGGCCATGGATATAAAATGCGCCTTTGACAAGTACAAGACTCTTACAGGATATGACGGGATAGACAACCTGAAACGCTCGATAAAGTTGATAATGTCATCCGCAAAGGACTACGAGTTCAGGACGACCGTTATAGAGTCCGTGCATGACGATGATGATATTACTGAGTGCGCCCGGGCGATAATTGGTGCAAAAAGATATATACTTCAGCCTTTTGTTCCCCATGAGGAATTGCCATCTCCCGAATTGCGTCTTGCAGCGCGCACAAGGCCATCCTTTTTAAGGCATGCAGCTGAAACGGCGGCCCAATATGTGCCGATTGTTGCTGTAAGAGGCGAGGGGTGACTGGGCAGTGGAATAATGCGGCATATCACCGGTAGCCATTGCTTCTTTTCGGGATGCCGGAACAAAGGCATGGAATGACAGGAGCGAATGTCAAAAATGAGGTTTGAGCTATACTCATTTCACTTCCATTTTTTACATTCACCGGTGATTTTCAGGAATATTGTCCTTTGAGGCTGCATGCCAGCATCTATGTCCTCAAGGCCCTCAAGACAGCATACGGTATCTTCAGGTGCATAGTTGTTGTCAATTATTAAATCGCTGTGTTTATTGATACAGCTGCATTCAAGCCGCTCCGGAGGCGGAGTTCATTCGCAATTGGAAAAAGCGGGCTTGTTTTATGGTAAAAACATTATTTTCAGCAGATATCCCGTTGTATTGTTAATTGCGGATTTTCAGTACTTTTCAGGTTGAGTGCATTTGGAAGTTGAAAAAAGATATTGTCAAATGCGGTATTTTATGCCAGATAAATAAAATCAGCGGATACTCAGCAGGAATAATTTGACCATAGGTTAGTTTTTGTGCCTATTTACATTCTAAATATGTTTCAATGATGCATTGAAAATAGTCGGCTGTACCGGAAAACAAATCAGAGCACTGCTGGTAAAATGAATTTCTGAAGATAGTTAAAAATAGTTTTTCCAGCATATTGCAGATTTACACTTATAATTGAAAAAAGTTAAATTGCATTTATTTATATACTAAAAATAAATGCAATTATTTTCTTTTTTAGTAATTGTTTTTTGTTGATGGTGCTATACCTT
>JAZURH010000296.1:0-1940 GCA_045606125.1 Lentisphaeria bacterium
CCAGAATAATATGTACGATGCCCTTGTGACTGAAGATGTTCAGTGGGATAAGGTGCGCATTTTCCATCTTGACGAGTACATCGGACTCAAGGACGACCATCCTGCCTCATTCAGGTTCAATCTGCATAAGACATTCCTGGACCGCCTTCCCGTCAAGCCCATGGAGTTCCATCCTGTTCCCGGCGATGCTGAAGATGTGGATGCGGCCATAGCCGAACTTTGCAAGTGCATCTGCCAGTACAAGCTGGATGTGGCATTCATAGGCATCGGCGAAAACGGCCATATCGCTTTCAATGATCCGCCGGCTGACTTCAATTCCCCCAACGCTTACAATCAGGTAACTCTTGATGAAGTATGCCGTCATCAGCAGTATGGCGAAGGTTGGTTCCCCACCATGGATGCAGTGCCCCGCATTGCCATTTCCATGAGCGTTCCTGAGATATTCTCTGCTCGCGCCATTATCAATACAGTTCCAGATGAGCGCAAGGCTGATGCAGTCAAGGCCGCTGTTGAAGGACCTGTGACGAACATGTGCCCCGCTTCAATTCTCCAGACACATCCGAACTGCACTTTGTTTATTGACAAGCCGGCAGCTTCCAAACTGGAAAAATAATGCTTGAATGCACCGTTCAGTGCGTGGACGGTGCTTTGCTGCAAAGGCGCGGACTGCGCAATGCCGAAGCACAGGCAGGACGCGGTCCGCGTTTTTTTTTGTTTGATCTCAGGGAGTGTGATTAAAAATGAAATTATTGTTGATCGGTGCGGGAAAGATGGCCACGGCATTGGGTTGTGCCATTGCGGGCAGCGGATTGCTGAAAAGAGAGGACATGGCGGCCGCTGATATTTCCGAAGCGGCCCGTTGCGCGTTCAGTGCTGCTACTGGAATCGAGACGGTTGCCGATGCGGGGAGTGTGGTGTCCGGAGCTGATGTGATCATTCTTGCCGTAAAGCCCCAGGTGGCTGAGGCGGTGGCGGCATCGCTTCCAGCATTGAAGGATGGTGCTCTTGTAATATCCATCTGTGCGGGAATACCGATCAAAAAGCTGAGCACCTGGTTTGGAAGCAAGGTCATCAGGGTTATGCCCAACACGCCGCTTATGGTGGGGAAGGGAGCCAGTGCCTTTGCTGTCGCTGAAGGTGTTTCTCCTGAAGAGACGGATTTTGCTGGAAAATTGCTTTCAAGCGCGGGAATTGCGAGACAGGTTCCAGAGGAACTTCTTGATGCAGTGACGGCGTTGAGCGGTTCCGGACCTGCCTATGTATTTGCGATGGCGGAGGCAATGGCGGCCGCCGGTGAAAAGGCAGGGCTGTCTCCGGAACTTGCAATGGAACTGACTTTGCAGACAATAGCCGGTGCGGCGGAGATGATGGCCAGGAAGATCGACACGCCGGAACATCTCAGACAGGCCGTGACTTCTCCAAATGGTACTACTGCCGCCGGACTGGATGTGATGTCAAAGGCCGGATTTCATGATATGATTGCCGATACAGTGGAGGCGGCAAGGCGCCGTTCCGTTGAACTTGGCAAATGACAGTATAAAAAAAAGGGCAATGGAGTGATCCAAAGCCCTTTTTTTGTTTTATGCCGTTGCCGTTATGATGTCTTATTCAAAATCGGCGAAATCGCCGAAAGTGAGAAGCAGAGGATAGTCTTTTATGGGAAGATGGCTGAACAGCTTGAAGTTGATTGCTGGATTGAAGGTCTCTTCTGCTGGAATTGTGACAATGTTTCCGTTGTCGTCCCAGCGTTTTGATGGGGTGCTCAGAGCTATCATGTCTTCTGGAATATCGTAGACTGAGCCGTCCAGAAGATCTATCAGGCGCGGCTTGCCCGGCAGGGCAGAGTGCATGCTTATTGTGGCCTCGTATGTCTCTGTAAGAAGGTTGGTAGGTTTCCAGTAGGCGTACGCGAAGGAGCCGTTGGACTTTTTGAATCCGCA